>JBBRVS010000120.1:0-16382 GCA_038246645.1 Pyrinomonadales bacterium | reverse complement strand
TAAAGAGAAGCCGTCCGCCACGTGCCGAGACCTCGCGATAAATGTTCGGTCGAAACGATAATCTGCGCTTCGTATTTTTCGCTTTTTTCCGGTTTTTCCAGTTTTTCCGGTTTTTCGGTTTCTTCGACCGATTGATTCGGAGTCGGTTCGGGTTCGGTTTGCGCCGAAATTGTTTGGATGGAAATTAAAGAAAACAAAAATGTCAGACTGAAAATTAAAAATACTTTTTTCATAATTTTTAACGTAAAAAACGATTGATTCTGACCATCAATTCACCGGGCTGAAAAGGTTTGGTCATATAATCGTCCGCGCCGCCTTCAAATGCCCGGATGACATTGAATTCCTGCGTTTTTGAAGTCAGCATAATAATCGGAACTTTTTCCCATCCTTGGCGCGAGCGGATTTGCGATAAAACTTCAAAACCGTCGGCAAAAGGCAACATAATATCGAGCAAAATCAAGCACGGAGGTTTTTTGCTGTCGAGATTTTCGATCGCTTGCCGACCGTTGGACGAAATATTTACGGTAAATCCGCGCTGAACAAGCAAATGACTGATCAATTTTGCTACAATTTGATCATCTTCAACGAGCATTATCGAGTTTTCGGCTTTTGACACAGATGTAGGGGTTTTTATCATAAATTTGGAAAATTACGTTGCGAAATTTTCGTTATTGAAGTAAATAACCGGACTGAGTGTTTATTTTATAAGTGTGAAGTATTTATAAAATAACATAATTTTTCTGGAATGCAAGCGTTATTTTACATTTATAAACAAGTTTTTACACATAATGGAAACTTTTCTGACAAAATCTCCGCCGGAAGCCGCCCGATTTATCAAAAAAGGCGGAATCGTCGCCTTTCCGACTGAAACGGTTTACGGTCTCGGCGCAAATGTTTTTGACGAGAAAGCGATTAGAAAAATTTTCAAAGCAAAGCAGAGACCGAATGATAATCCGCTGATCGCGCACGTCGGCAATCTCGAACAGATTAAATTACTGGTAAAGGAAATCACGCCGAACGCGCAAAAATTTATCGAAGCGTTTTTCCCTGCACCGCTGACTCTTGTGTTACCAAAGTCAGCGCAAGTTCCTTTGATTGCGACCGCCGGATTAGAAACAATCGGCGTGAGAATGCCGAAAAACGAACTCGCACAGGAATTTTTGCAATTTTGTGAAACTCCGCTCGTCGCGCCTTCGGCGAATCTTTCAGGCAAACCGAGTCCGACGACCTGGCAGGCGGTTTTTGAAGATTTAAATAAGCGAATTGACTGCATTTTGCAGGGCGAAACGACGGAAATCGGTCTGGAATCAACGGTTGTTGACTGCACTTCGGATGCGCCTTTAATTTTAAGAAGCGGTGCGATCACGCTTGAAGATTTGCAGAAAATTGTTCCCGAAACGCGGTTTTATCGAGTTAAGGAAAACGAAGCGGCGAGAAGTCCGGGTTTGAAACATCGGCATTATTCGCCGCGTGCGAAAGTCGTTTTGTTTAATGGACAATGGACAATGGACAATGGACAATCAAGAGCGTTTATCGGTTTGAATAAGCCGGAAATTGATTTTGATTTAATAAAAATTTGCGGTTCGGTCGAAGATTACGCGCATTTTGTTTTCGATTTTTTCAGAAACTGCGATTCGCAGAAAATCGCAACGATTTACTGCCAAACAGTCGAAGAAAAGGGAATCGGTCTGGCATTAATGGACAGATTGAAACGTGCGGCGGAAGATTAGCAAGAAAGTAAATTTAACCACAGATTTTTACAGATAAACACAGGATAGAAATTTGATAAAAACGATTTATCCGGTTCTTTCATCCGCGTCCATCTGTGAAAATCTGTGGTTAAATTTAGGCTTTTTCTGCACAGCTGATTATTTTGTTTTGACTAAAACAATCGCCAGTTCGCCGTTGTCGGCTAAAACCTTTGTGTCGAGTAAATTGCTTCCGGTTAATTCATTTAAAAAATCGAGCGGAACTAAAGCCAGAACAGCGTTGCCGCCATCAAGATTGATCTGTTCGATAATTTCCGCCACGCCGAGAAATTTCCGCAGCCGTCCGGCTTCATCCCGAACTACTCTGCCCGAAAAATAAAATTCGGAATTATGCGAAATCGTGTGCAGATTTAAAACTTTTTCGTTTGTAAATCCTTCTTTTCCGGCAGTTTCCATCAAACCTTTGACCGAATCGGCGTAAGCAAATTTCGGCACGACGAATTGCAGAAGAACAGCGATAATTGCAAACATCAGAAACGCCAAAGTTTGTAAGGCAACGACACGAAGTTTCGACTTTTGGACGAATTTATAAACATAAACCGCCGTCAAAATAAGCGCGGCAGGCAGAGCGGGCAAAATATAACCGGGCAATTTCGAGCCGGAAACCGAGAAGAAAACGAGCGGCACGAGCATCCAGGCAAAGGAAAAAAGGAGAAGCGCAGAAGTTTTTTCTTTACTTTGAACTTTGAACTTTGAACTTTGAACTTTCAAAAAATTCCAGATTGACGCGAAGAAAAACGGAATCCACGGAATCGTCATCAAAGGCAAAACGACCCAGAAAAACCAGAACGGCTGCGGATGCTGATATTTGTTGGAAGTATAACGCTGAAAATGATGCTGAATGATAAATTCGTCCACGAATTTCCAGCCGTTCGCCTGATACATCGGAAAATACCAAGCCGCCGCGACGAGCAAAACGAGCGGAATTCCCCAGATTAAGCTAAAGCAGAATTTCGCGCTCGGAACGAGTTCCAGTTTCAAAACGTGATAAAAGGAAATGATCGCAAACGGAAAAACAAAGCCGACCAGACCTTTGGCAATAATTGCCACGCCGACGAAGAAGTAAAAGGTAAAAAGTAAAAAGTAATAGGTAAAACCCGATTTTTGCTCTCTTTGATCGAACAGAAAATAGGCGACGAGCGAAGCCGTGATCGGAAAAGTCAAAATAATATCAAAGCTCGCGCCGCGCGAAAATGATAAAAGACCGATTGAAGAAGCGGCGATCAACGCAAGCCAGTTGGCGAAATTGTCCGTTGTCCGTTGTCCTTCGTCATTTGTTTCTTCACTTTGAACTTTGAACTTTGAACTTTGAACCGATTTTCCGAGAATCCAGAGACTCAAGATCGTGCCGAGTCCGAAAAGTGCCGAGCCGAAGCGGGCGGCAAATTCATTTACGCCGAATAATTTAAAGAAGAAAATTTGCAGCCAATAGAGCAGCGCGGGTTTTTCGAACCAATCGAAACCGCCGAGCTGCGGTGTGATCCAATCATTTCTTTGAAACATTTCACGCGCGATCTGCGAATAACGCGGTTCGTCCGGTCCGAGCAGCGGAACGCTCAAGCCGAAAAAATAAATAGCGACGATGATAATCGCAAAAACTATCCAAACGAAATTCGATTTGTCCTTTGTTATTTGTCCGTTGTCCTTTGTCATATGTCAGTTGCGAAATAATTAAAGAAAATGTAAGTATCGCTTAAGAAACAAATATTACAAAATAGTTTATGGAAAACAAAGGACAAAGCGCAACGGACAAAGAACTAAAGACCGCAGTAATCGGCGTTGGCAGTTTAGGGCAGCATCACGCGCGAAATTTCGCCGAATTAGCAAATGAAGGCAAAGGCGAATTCGTCGGTGTTTGCGATGTAAATGAAGACAATGCCAGAAATATCGCAGAAAAAAACAATTGCGAATATTTTACGAATTGGCGCGAACTGCTTGATAAGGTGACGGCAGTTTCAATCGTTACGCCGACGGAAACGCACGCGGAAATCGCCTGCGAATTTCTGGAAAAAGGCGTTCACGTGCTGGTCGAAAAAC
Source organism: Pyrinomonadales bacterium (assembly GCA_038246645.1). Lineage (GTDB taxonomy): Bacteria > Acidobacteriota > Blastocatellia > Pyrinomonadales > Pyrinomonadaceae > JAHCHG01. Next base: position 12,576 of record JBBRVS010000120.1, on the reverse strand, counting down.
CTTTTGCGCGCAGTTTGGAAGAAGCCGATAAAATGATCGCTTCGGCGCAGAAAACAGGCGCGAAATTAATGGTCGGACATCTCGAACGCTATAATCCGGCGATGGTCGCGCTTCGTCCGCACGTTACAAAACCGCTCTATTTCGAGATTCACCGAGTTTCGCCGTTTCCGAATCGCAGTTTGGATGTTGATGTGGTTCTGGACGTGATGATTCACGACCTCGACGCGATAAACTGGCTCGTCGGCGAGAGCGTAGAAGTTGCCGCAATTCACGCCGTCGGAATTCCGGTAATTTCTAACAAAGTTGACGCGGCAAATGCTCGCATCGAATTTGAAAACGGCGCGGTCGCCAATATTACGGCTTCCAGAATCGGCACGGAAAAAATCCGCAAAACACGTTTTTATCAAACGAATTCTTACGTTGTTTTAGATTACGGGACAAAATTTGCTTCAGTAACTTCATTAAATCCTGAAGCCGCGCATCCACTTTTGGGAATTTCGGTAAATCGTCTGGAAATCAAAGACATCGAACCTCTTAGAGCCGAGCTTTCCGCCTTTTTAGACTGCATCATCAAAGACGACGCGCCGCCGATCAACGCGCACGACGGTCGCCGCGCTTTAGCTCTGGCGCTCGGAGTTTTGGAAAAAATCGAAGCGCACCGCAGCCGTTTGAATGTTTAGGGAAAATTAAACACATAGAAACATAGAAAACATAGAAAAGAAAACTAATGTGTTCTATGTTTCTATGTGTTTAAAAATAAAATGAAAAACGAACGAATCTCCGAATTTTTACAAACAAGAATTGAAGAATGCGATTTTCCGTCTGCGGTTTATTTAGTGGCGGAAAAAGGGGAAATCGTGTTTCAAGACGCGCTCGGTTTCGCGGTTGTCGAACCTGAACGCATCGAAGCGAAACTCGATACGATTTACGATTTGGCGAGTTTGACTAAGCCATTAGTAACGGGTTTGCTGTGCGCGAAATTGATTGAAAGAAAGGAATTGGAATTAGGCAGGACGATTGATTATTATTTTCCTGAATTTGATATTTATATCAGTCAAAATAACGGTTGGGACACTTCAATTAATGAACTTCTCACACATATTTCCGATTTTCCTGCTTGGAAACCTTTTTATTTGTTATGTAAAAATCGTTCGGAAATTTCAACTGAAATTATTAGAATGCCGTTGGATTGGGATTTGGAACTGCCGATTGTTACATACAGCGATTTGAATTTTATATTCTTAATGTTTTTGATTGAGAAACTTTACGGTAAAAGAATTGATGAGATTGCAAAAGAAGAAATTTTCGATCCATTAAATTTTAAAAATACTTTCTACAATCCGCCGAAAGACTTGCGAAAACGAATTGCGGCGAGCGAAAAAGGAAATGGGTTTGAGAAACAAACCTGCATTGAACAAGGTTATTTTGATTCCGAAGTTATACCACCCGCTGACGCAGGCGGTTCTGACTTGTTTCGCGATTATCAGATTTGGGGCGAAGTTCACGACGGGAATTGTTTTTTTATGGACGGCGTTTCCGGTCACGCGGGACTTTTTTCGACTGCCGAAGAGACTTTTAAGATCGCGCAGCAATTTCTGGCAAATCAGACAACTCTTTTGCAGCCCGAAACTTGCAAACTTTTTCGCACGAATTTTACGCCCGGACTAAATGAAGCGCGTTCGATTGCCTTTCAAATTGCGGAAACGCCGGATTCGACTGCCGGTAAATTATTATCAAAAGACAGTTTCGGGCATTTAGGTTTTACGGGAACGAGCCTTTGGATCGAGCCGGAAACCGAGCGGATTTTTATACTTTTGACCAATCGCACACACAACCGCGAACTTCCGTTTGAAAATATCAATTCCGTGCGCCGCAAATTTCACGAAATTGCATCGGAAATTCTCAATGAAAATGCTAAAGTTTAGTATCTTTAAGGAATCGAATACTAAAAATTCTTTGCGACTTTTACAATAAACTTTGCGTTCTTTGCGGTTAAGATAATTTTTTAACGCAAAGAACGCAAAGTTTACGCAAAGGTCGCAAAGTTAAAAAACTTTTGTAAACGCGAATAATTTATGGCACTTGAAATTTTTCTGATTTTCGTACTTCTAATCATCAACGGTTTGTTTTCGATGTCGGAAATTGCGGTCGTTTCGGCGCGGCGGGCGCGTCTGCAAACCAGAGCGGCGGAAGGCGATTCGGGAGCGCAAACTGCCCTCGAATTAGCGGATCAGCCCGACAAATTTCTGGCAACGGTGCAGATCGGCATCACGCTCGTCGGCGTTTTGTCCGGCGCATTCGGCGGCGCAGCGCTCTCTGCCCGGCTCGTGCCGTATGTCGCGCAGATTTCTTTTCTCGCGCCTTATGCCGAAAAGGTCAGTTTTGCGTTTGTCGTCTTGATCATCACGTATTTTTCGCTCGTTATCGGCGAACTCGTGCCGAAAAGCATCGCTCTCAACGCGCCGGAAAAAGTTGCTTCCATTTTCTCGCGTCCGATGCGTCTGATCTCCAAAATAACTTCGCCGGTCGTCTGGGTTTTGAGTGCTTCGACCAATTTGATCTTGAAGATTTTCCGGCTCGGCGATTCAAATGATTCGGCGGTAACGGAAGACGAAATCCGTGCGATGATCGCGCAGGGCACGCAGGTCGGCGTGTTTGAAGAAAGCGAACAGGATTTGCTCGAAAGTATTATCAAGCTCGATGATAAGAATGTTTCCGCGCTGATGACTCCGCGCCTTGAAATCGCCTGGGTTGATATTAATGATTCGATTGAAGAAATCACGCGCGAACTCGATGAACACAGCTATTCGCGCTTGATCGTCTGCGAAGAAGGCTTGGACAATATTCGCGGCTATGTCAAGGCAAAAGACCTTTTGAGCCTTATTTTATCGGGAAAGGAATTAAATCTCGAAGCGGTTTTAAAACAGCCCGTTTTTGCGCCGACGACCAACACTGCGCTCGAGCTTTTAGAAACTTTTAAGACTTCGCACACGCATCTCGCCATAATTATTGACGAATTCGGCACGAATCAAGGCTTAATTACTGTCAATGATATTCTGGAAGAAATCGTCGGCGATTTTTCCCTCGGCGAAACGGTCGAAGAAAGCGCATTCCGGCGCGACGACGGTTCGTGGCTACTTGACGGGCGTTTGACGAATGTTGATTTTACAAGCATTTTGGGCTTGAAGGGCTTGCCACCGGAAGAAACCTCGATGTACCAGACGCTTGCCGGATTTATGATCAAGCGGCTCGAAAAAATGCCGCGAACCGGCGATAAATTCGAATGGGACGGCTATGTTTTCGAAGTCATAGATATGGACGGCAAACGCATTGACGAGGTTTTGGCAACGCCGGTTAAAAAAGCGGAAGAATAATCTTGGGGGCAGGAGCAGATTTTGGACGAGCAAATATCGCAACTCGAAAAACCTTCTTTCAAAGAAGCCTTTAAGTTTTGGCTGAAACTCGGTTTTATTTCATTCGGCGGACCTGCCGGACAAATTGCGATTATGCACCGCGAACTCGTCGAGCAAAAGCGTTGGATTTCCGAAGAAAAATTCACTCACGCATTAAATTTTTGTATGCTTTTGCCCGGACCTGAAGCGCAACAACTTGCCACCTATAACGGCTGGCTTCTGCACGGCGTGCGCGGCGGAATTGCTGCCGGAAGTTTATTCGTTATTCCCTCGATTTTTATTTTGCTGGTACTTTCTTATATTTACGCCAGGTTTGGAGAAGTCGGGGAAGTGTCGGCAGTTTTGGACGGAGTTAAAGCCGTTGTCGTCGCCATCGTCGTCGAAGCAGTCGTCAAGATCGGAAAAAAGGCTTTTAAGACGAATTGGCATATTTTGATTGCCGCGCTCGCTTTCGTCGCTATTTATTTTCTGCAAATTCCGTTTCCCTTAATTATTTTAGGCGCAGGACTTTTAGGATATTTATTGGTTCCGGGTTTCGGATTTCAGGTTTCAAGTCAAAGTACCGCGTCTGAAAACAGCGTTGATTTTAAGCGAAATATTCTGAAAGTTTTTATCGTTTGCCTGGGAATCTGGCTCATTCCTTTTTTGCTTTTAATTTTTACGCTCGGCTGGAAAAGTCTGCCGCTGAAGGTTTATCTTTTCTTTACGCAGGCGGCGTTTGTAACCTTCGGCGGCGCGTATGCCGTGCTGGCTTATGTCAATCAAATCGCGGTTAATTCCTACGGCTGGCTTTCGGCGCAACAGGCGATTGACGGCTTCGGACTGGCAGAAACAACGCCCGGACCGCTGATAATGGTTTTGCAGTTTGTCGGTTTTATGGCGGGTTGGAATAATCCCGAAAATCTGAGCCGGGAATTTTCCGCCGTTTTATCGGCACTTTTGACGACTTTGGCGACATTTCTGCCCTGTTTCTTTTTTATCTTCGCCTTTGCTCCGATTATCGAAAAATTTCAGGATAATCAAAAACTCAAAGCCATTTTGTCAGGCATTACGGCAGCGGTTGTCGGCGTGATTTTAAATCTGGCGATAATTTTCGGATTAGCCGTACTTTACCACAATGACAAATTTCACTGGTTTGCCTTAATTCTAAGCGCGATTTCGTTTGTTGCATTGATTCGGTTTAAGTTTGATGTTCTATGGATTATTTTAGCCGGCGGAGTTTTCGGTCTGATGAAATTTCTGATAATCGGCTGAAAGATTTTTTTTAGCAACTTTAAAACTTATTTTTTAATCATAAAAAACGCAATCTTCCCTGCAACCGAACTATTTCTGCGTGGAGAATTTAGAAAATGAAAAAAATTGCTGTGGTCTTAGTGTTTTTAAGCTTTTTGGGGATTCCGGTTTTGGCACAATCAACACAAAAAACGCGACCGCGAATTGTGCAGACAAATCCGGGACAAAAGGAAACGCAGAAAGACACTTCGAGAACGGGTCCGCCGGTTTTACGAGGCGATACGAGTTCGATTTATGACGAAGAACCGCCGCCGCTGCCGACGCGCGAACCCGAACCCATCGAAGTTGACGAAATTGTCACAATCGAAACCAATCTCGTGACAATGCCCGTTACCGTGCTTGACCGCAACGGCAGATTTGTTTCGGGCTTGCAGCAGAAAGATTTTCAGGTTTTTGAAAATAATGTCGAACAGCAAGTCGGATTTTTTGCCCGGGTCGAAACGCCTTTTACGGTCGTTTTGATGATTGATGTCAGCCCTTCGACGCAGTATAGAATAGATGAAATTCAAAATGCGGCGATCTCTTTTGTCAATTTGCTGCGGCGCGACGACAAGGTAATGGTAGTTTCGTTTGATGAAAAATTCAATATTTTAACCCGCCCGACCAATGATCGGAATGTTCTGAGAAACGCCATTCAGCAGGCGCGTTTCGGCGACGGCACGAGCCTTTATGACGCGGTTGATCAGGTGATCAGCCGGGAATTGTCTTATATCGAAGGACGCAAAGCGGTCGTGGTTTTTACCGATGGTGTTGACACGACATCGCGCCGCGCCGGTTATCAAAGTACCGTTCGTCAGGCAGAAGAAGTTGACGCTCTTTTTTATCCGATCCGGTATGACACCTACAGCGTAATGTCCGGCGGTGGCAATATACCGCAAACCCGTTATCCGAGTCCGCGTTCACGCCGCAGAAGCGGCGGCGGTTGGGGCGGTATTCTCGGTGATATGTTGGGCGGCGTCGTGATCGGCGGCACGACGGGCGGCGGCGGAAGTTCCGGTTCGAGCCGCGGTGAATACGATACGGGGAAAAAATATTTGGAAGATCTGGCGCGAAACAGCGGCGGCAGAAGTTTTGAAGCAAACACGACTTCTAATCTCGATGCGGCTTTTGCCGGAATCGCCGAAGAGCTTCGCCAACAATATCAAATCGGTTATTATCCGCAGGAAGTCGGGCAAAAAGGCGACCGAAAGAGCATTCGCGTGCGGGTGATGCGTCCGAATCTGGTTATCCGGGCAAAAACAAGTTACATCGTCGGCGAAGGCAGCAATAAATTTGCGGGCAACTAAGCAGACGAATCATAAGTAATGAGTCATAAGTCTTGAGTCAAAGACTTTCATAAAATTAGTATTTACAAAGATTTAGCTTTAAATCTTAATGTCAAAATATCTGCTTACTTTTACTTACGTGTTTAATTCTTCGAAAAATTAAAAAAAAGCGGAAGATGAATAAATCATTTTCCGCCTTTTTTATTGGAATCAAGCAAATTCAAAAATCTGCAAATTTACTTAAACCATTTCTTATTCCAATTGGCTTCGGCTTCGATTTCTTCGAGAGCGTATTTATCGAGATACATTTCCGAATCTTCGATAAGCTGTGTATCAACCGTAGATTCAATCGAACTTTGAATCGAAGTCGGAACATTTGAAAAGAAATTGTAACCCGTTAAGGATTCGACGTAATCAACGCTGTAGCGGAACGAACGCCAATCGGAACTGATGCCGTTTTGATTCGGCACAACGACGGCGATCAGGCGCGTCGAGGTCGTCACGCGCGAAACATCGTTCGAGCCGCTCGGCAAAACCATAATCACTTTCCAGGTATAAGTCGGAACGGCAACATTTCCGCCGGCAATATAGCCGCTCGTGCCGTAACCGCCCGCAATTATATAAAGTTCATTTCCCTGACCTGCCAGAGTGCGGCAGTATGTTTCGAGAGTTGCCCAGCTTTGCTGATTATTGTTCGGAGCTTGCGCAATCATATTCGTCATCAAAAATGTCGAAGAATTATCCGCGACGGTTTTTGTACGATCGCCCGAAGGTGTCATATGTCCGCGGTCATAACCCGAACCCGAAAAATCGGTTGATTTAACGCGATACCAGCCTGTCGGCAAAGCCGTGTCGGAGCGAAAATCGTCCTGCCGCGGAGTTGATCCGAGCCAGGTCGAAGCGAGATGCCACGAAACCCAATTCGGTCTGCCGTTATCGCGGTGATACGACAAAACGTACTGCGGTTTTTCCATCAGATAATTGGTCGGCAGATTGACGTTTGTCGCTGCATTCGACGGATTTCCCATCGTCAGATGAACATTGTTTGACGCGGGCGGCGTGGCGGTCGGCGTCGGCGTCGGAGTCGACGCGGAATAAGACGTAACCGCAATACTGTCAAAATTTATCCGGTTGCTTCCGCCGCTTGTTTTGCGGATTTCAAACCGATGCGCCGATGCTGAATTAATCGTAAAACTGGCGGTCGCCAGAGTCGTCGAACTCGTCGTCTGGGTCGAACCGACTTTTGTCCAGCTCGAACCGCTGTCGGTTGATTTCCAGAGTTCCCAATTGCTCGAACCGTCCGAACCGTATTTGGCGTGGCTGACCGAAAAAGTTCCCGCGCTCGATACGTTGAAATTCATCCGAATCGTTCCCGTATTGCGGACGCGAGCCGAATATGAACCCGTTTTTCTATCACTCGTCGTGTTGCCGTTTAAGGCATCATTCATATACCAGCTGCCCGAACCGAGAGCGACATTGGCGGCGGCATACGCCGTTTTTCCGCCCGCTTCAAAGCCTTCGCTCAAAATAGTTGTGGTCTGCATCTGAGCCGTAAAAAAGCCGGATGCAAACCACACGCCAAATACAAGAATACTTGTATAAATTAAAATTTGTTTTCTTCGCACATTTTCTCCTGTTTTATCTGGGATTTAACTACTAAAAATAGCTTTTTTCTTATAAAGACAACATAAAAATACGCTTTCAGTATTGAGTAAAACCTGAGAAATGAAAAATTATAGGAAGACGTCTTTAACACTTTCGCAACAGAAAACAAGAGAAGTTTAAAAGTGTCAGAGTGAAAAAGTTTAATCCGGTTTCAATAAACTTTTTTTCTTTCGAAGGAGTAAAATTTTTACCGGGTTCTGTAAATCAAAAACCAAAAAAACTTTTTCACTTTTCTGCTTTTTCACTTTTAAACTTTAAATCTCCGTTCCGTCCCGAATAATCGCGCCTTTCGGAATGAGGATAATTCCTTCGCGGATGTAGAAACACCCTTCGGGATCGTCAGCCGTTTCGATATTGTTTTGATTGAGAAGACGCACATTTTTGCCGATGCGGACATTTTTATCAATAATTGCGCGGCGGATGATCGAATTTGAACCGATGCCGATGTGCGGAATCGAATTTTTCTCGTTTTTTTCGATTTCCTTGTAAGTTTCAAAAAAATCCGCGCCCATAATGATCGAATTTTCGATGCGCGTGTCGGGATCAATGCGGCTTCTTAAGCCCAGAATCGAGCCTCGCGCATAAACTCCGTTTAGAATACAACCTTCGCTGACCATCGAATCGCTGACATCGCAATCGTGCATTTTCGACGGCGGCAGATAACGGCTGCGCGTGTAGATCGGCGAATCGGCGTTGAAAAAATTAAATTTCGGCAGACGCGAAGCCAGATCAAGATTGGCATCGAAAAATGAGCGGATCGTTCCGATGTCTTCCCAGTAATCTTTAAAAAGATGTGCCTGAACATTAGAGTTTTCAATGGCGGCAGGAATTATCTCGCGTCCGAAATCAACCCACGAATTATCGTTTTCGAGCAATTCGACGAGCTTTTTGTAATTAAAAACATAAATTCCCATCGAAGCCAAAAACGGACGTTCTGCGCTCTGCTGCGCGCTCAAGCCGAAACGCGTCGTATCAACGCGCATCGCTTCCAGATCGTCGCCTTTCGGCTTTTCCTTAAATTCGATAATCCGTCCGTCATCATCGGTTTTGAGAAGCCCGAATCCGGTCGCATCTTCGCGTTTGCTCGGAATGACGGAAATCGTTACGTCGGCATTGGTTTCAAAATGGCGTTTCAGGAATTTGCGGTAATCCATCCGGTAGAGATGATCGCCGGAGAGAATAAGCAGCGTATCAATCCGCCAATCGCGCAAATGCGGAAGCATCTGGCGCACCGCGTCCGCCGTGCCTTGAAACCACTCATTACTTTCTTTGGTTTGTTCGGCGGCAAGAACTTCGACATATCCGGTCGAAAATGAAGAAAAACGGTAAGTGCGCGAAATGTGGCGGTTGAGCGATGCCGAATTATACTGCGTCAAAACAAAGATCTGCGTAATATTCGAATTGATGCAGTTGGAAATCGGCACATCAACCAGACGGTATTTTCCGCCGAGCGGAACCGCGGGTTTTGAACGCTCACGAGTTAAAGGAAAAAGGCGCGAACCTGCGCCGCCGCCTAAAATTACCGCCACAACATTTCCGTATTTCGACATAATTTTTTATAGATTTAGAAATGTGTAAAAATAGCTTAGAACATCTTGAAAGCCTGTAAATTGCCACTAACTTCAGTTAGTCGGTAAATATTATTTATGTAAGTTTGGCTAAAGCCGAAAAACCTTTTTTCAAACAGCCCACTAACTGAAGTTAGTGGCAATTTATATCTTTACACTTTATTTTTTACATTCTTTAGCTGATTTATTTTATAAAACCGGTCTTTCCAGAATAGCCGTAACGCACGGCACTTTTCAAGAACATTTTCCCGAAAAGCGAAATTCTTTTGACATTTTCGCCAAAAGCGTGATACTTTGCCTTTCATCAAGTTAAAACAAATCGTTTTGTTGATTTCGGGTTGTGAAAACTTGATTAGTCGTTCTTTTTCAGACTAAAACGCTTTAAGTGTTATTATTAATCGAGGGAAAGTCGGGTTAAAATCCCGCACGGTCGCGCCACTGTGAAGCGATTTTGGATTTTAGATTTTAGATTTTGGATTGTTTTTTCTTTCAATCCAAAATCGGCAATCTAAAATCCAAAATCGGCAAAGTCAGAAAGCCTTGCTTAAAGTTTTTTAGCCAAAATTTACGCTTCGCGTCAGAGCGTTTGGCTGGATAGATTGTTCATTTACTCTTTCTCCTTGAGTGGTAAAAAGTCCTGTTTGTCTTGTCTTTGATGTTTTGAAGCAAGAAAAAACAGGGCTTTTTATTTTGCAAAATTATAGAAAAACATACCAACTATTCGCGCTTCTTTTTATCTGCGTTTTTTCACTTTCAAGTTGCAGAACCGAAAACTCGACCGCTGAGATCAATGCGCCGATGCGTGAAATGACCGATGATTTGGGTCGGGCGGTCAAGATTCCCGAAAACGTGACGCGCGTCGTCTCCTTAGCGCCGAATCTGACGGAAATCGTTTTTGCGGTCGGCGCGGGCGAAAAACTCGTCGGCAGAACGAGCTTCGACAACTTTCCGCCCGAAGCCGAAAAAATCCAAACCGTCGGCGACACGATCAGTCCGAACATCGAAAATATTATCGCCTTAAAACCGCAAGTCGTACTGGTTTCAACCGCCTCGCAGATCGAAACTTTTTTCAAAACACTTGAAAGTCAGGGAATTACGGTTTTTGTCACAAATCCGAATTCTCTGGCAGATATTTATAAAAGCATCACTCAGATCGGCGAGATTCTCGGACAAAAAGAGAAAGCGAATGAGGCTGTCGAAAATTTGAAAAAACGCGTTTCGGCAGTTGAAGAAAAAACGCGAAAAGCCGAAAAAACAAGAGTTTTCGTCCAAATTGATAAATCGCTTTACACTATCGGCAAAGAATCGTTTTTGACTGATCTGATCGAAAAAGCGGGCGGAATTTCGGTGACAAAAGATATTGGAGCCGCCTATCCGAAAATCAGCAAAGAAACCGCGCTTGCCTTAAATCCCGAAGTTATTATTTTGTCTGACAGTGCGGATAATAACGAACCGAACGAGGTTTTTAAGAATTCCGAAGCGGTCAAAAACGGCAGAGTTTATAAAATAAACGCCGATATTCTGTCGCGCCCCGCGCCGCGCATCGTTGACGCGCTCGAACAGATCGCGGAGAAATTGCGTTCTGAAAATCTTAAATAATTTTAACCGCAGAGACGCGGAAACGCTGAGTTTTAAAGATTGCGAATGGAAATAAGTAAAAAAACAAAAAAAAAATTCTCTGCGTCTTGGCGTCTCTGCGGTTTATTGGTTTTTCTGTTGATTTCTGCGCTCTTGCTGGCGATATATTTCGGCAGTGAAAAATTATCGTTTTTTGATTTGAGCGAATCCGACAGCGCGATTTTGTTTGACATTAGATTGCCGCGAATCTTGCTCGGCGCGAGCGTCGGCGCGAGTCTGGCTCTGGCGGGCGCGAGCTTGCAGTCGCTTCTGCGAAATCCTCTGGCAGAACCGTATCTTCTGGGAGTTTCAAACGGCGCGGCGTTAGGGACGATGCTCGCTTTTGTGTTTTTCGCCTCATTTGAATTGGCGCGTCCCGTCATGGCTTTTGCCGGTGCGAGTCTGGCGACTTTTGTCGTTTATCAAATGGCAAAATCGCGTGCCGGAATGAGTGTTGAAAGATTGGTTCTGTCGGGCGTAATTGTGACGACCTTTCTTTCTTCGATCATCGTTTTGCTGACTTCGCTGCTGGATGCGGCAAAACTTCGGAGTTTTACGTTTTGGCTTCTCGGCGATTTATCGCAAAGCACGTGGAACGGATTTTATCTGAGTTTTGCCGCCGTAATCATCGGCACGATCGTTTTACTGATGAACGCCCGCGCTTTAAATTTAATGATGATCGGCGAGCGTGATGCGTTTGATTTCGGCGTAGAAGTTAATAAAACGCGGCTCGCGGTTTTTGCCACGTCGAGTCTTTTGGTCGGAACTTCGGTTGCGGCAAGCGGTTCGGTCGGCTATGTCGGTCTGATAATTCCGCATATCGTCCGGCTCGCCATCGGCTCGGACAATCGTTTGGTCATTCCGTTTTCCGCTCTGGCAGGCGCGATTTTCGTTGTTTCCGCCGATACTCTGGCGCGTGTGGCAATCGCGCCGCGCGAATTGCCGGTCGGCGCGATCACGGCTTTGATCGGTGCGCCGATGTTTATTTATCTTTTACGAAGAAATTGAGAAGAATTTTAACGCCAAGGAGCAAAGATTTTAAAAATGAGTATAAAAACAAATGAAAAACTCTTAAGTTTGCGCCTTTGCGCCTTCGCGTCTGTGCGTTAAAAAATTATGTTGAAAGTTCAAAACATCACAATCGGTTACGGTGTTTGCGACGTTGTCAGGGAAATTTCCTTTGCTTTGCAAACGGGCGAAATTCTGGCGATCGTCGGCGCGAACGGCGCGGGGAAAACGACGCTTTTAAAATCTTTGAACGGGACTTTGCCGTTGATGAAAGGCGCGATTTTATTGGACGAAAAGCCTTTAGAAAATTATTCGCGGCGCGAGATTGCGCGGCGCATTACCGTCATCGCGCAGGAAAACGAAACGAAATTTCCCGTCAAGGTTGTGGATTTCGTCTTGTCCGGCAGATTTGCTCACGGCGGAAATTTCGGTTGGGAAACGGAAAAAGATTTACGCATTGCGCTGAATTCTCTAGAACTCTGCGATCTGAAAAATTTCGAAAACCGCGTGATGAATCAGCTGTCCGGCGGCGAACGCCAGCGGGTGATTTTAGCCCGCGCATTAGCGACCGAAGCAAGCATTTTATTGCTCGATGAACCGACGACGAATCTCGATCTGCCGCATCAAGCGTTGCTTTTTCGGCTCGTCAAGGAAAGATGTACCGCCGGCATCCCGCCGGCTGTGGGGTGTGGGGGGCGCACAAACGACAGCCCGCGCGGGGGAAGCGCCCCCGCCAGCCCGGGGGGG
>JBBRVS010000119.1:0-16388 GCA_038246645.1 Pyrinomonadales bacterium | reverse complement strand
GCGCGTCGCTGGCGGATGCCGCGTAAACGCGGGACTCCAAACTTTTTTCAAACGCCTTAAAATTTAATTTACAGACTATTTATACCGTTTACCATTAGAAATCGTGCATTGGTCAGTAGCGTCGGCGTGAGCCGATGCGTTATCCATGATGAGCAATTGACGCGGTTGCTGACGCAAACCGCTACTGACTCTAATGCACAGTTTCTAGGTAGAAATGGTATTAGTATTAGCTTTCGTAAATAAATATCAAGCTACCTGCTACCCAAGGAAAAAACTTTGAAAGTGGATGTTTTCAATCTTGCGATGGTTAATTTAATATGGAGTTCAAAGTTACTTCAAATGCTTACCAATTATTTACGGAATGTAATACTAGATTAAAAATACTTCACGTCCAAAGTTCGATTTTGAAGATTGATTATAAATTTATGACTGAACAAATAGAATCCCCGGAAATTTTAGCGCACTGGCACTTCTCGCCGGAAGAATGGGGCGAATATACCGAATATGAAAAAAAATTTCTTGTTCCCGTCCAATTCGGTAAAGAAAAGGAAGCCGATTATGTGATTACGGAAATTACCGAAAACTTCTTTAAAAAGTAATTTAATAACGAAAATGAATGAAAATCATCTGATCAAAATTGATCTTTCGACAATAATCGAATTTTCGTTCTATCAGGCATTTTCCGCCATTATTCGATTGAGCGCACGTTTGCTGAAAATGCCGATGACGACGGTCGCGGCAATCGTGGCGATGATGCCGAGGATAATCATCCACGATTCCTGCGGCTGATTAAAATTGAGTTGGGTCAGGCTCGAACCGACAAAAACGGTTGCCGAAGTTCGCGGCAGATATCCTAACAGAGTTCCCAGCAGAAAGGTTTTGATCGAAACGCCCGAAGCCGAGATCATAAAATTCGTCGCGGCAAACGGAACTGCCGGAGACAGGCGCAAAAGAATGATGATAATTAATGCTTTGAAAAAACTTTCTCTGAGCAGCGACTTGTGAACGGCTTTTAATTTCGGGTTTCTTTCAAGAGCTTTATAGAAATTTTCCCCTGCCAGACGCTTTGAAACATAATAATTGATCGCCAGCGCGCCGCTGATCGCGCCGAGCATCGCCAGGAGTCCGAATTGGAAATCAAACGCCCAGCCGCTGACCATTCCGACAATATTCGTCGGCAAAATCGCCAGTCCGGCAAGCACCGAAACGCTGACGATAAAAGCAAAAATTCCCTCGGTTTGATTTGCCCGCAGCCACGGGCTGACGCTGTAGATCACGCCGATAAACGCCGTCAGACCGAAAATCGGCATCACCAGCGAAAACACCGCCCAAAATCCGATTTTTCCGAAGTCGTGTTTTAATTTGATTATTTTTCTGAAAAATTTCTGTAAGCCATTCACTTGGATTAAACCCGCCCTTGAAAAATCTGTTAATAGAATGCTGTTTAAAATTATTCGAGTCAAACTTATCAAGGCAGGCTGATAAAAAACCGACTAAAAAAAATTTCGTTTTTTTTCAGATAAAGTTGTAAATTTTATTGAGTTTTCTCTCGATTTATGGCAATGTCTTTTCAACAAATTATATTAAAGGATTTTCCGGAATAATAATTTTTAACGCTGGTGTCGCCAAGAGGCAAAGGCGCAAAGTTTTTTTTAGTCTGACGGTCAATAAAAATTACCTTCTTTAACCGTCAATCAGCTAAACTTTCAGGAGCATCAAACAGATTCTTGGCAACTTTGCGTCTTGGCGACACGAGCGTTAAAATTTTCCTTAAAAAGGCAGAAATCAATGCTGCCTTTTTTTCTTCCAAAGCTGATAATGTAGATATTTTCCCGCTTAGAGCGGTTACGGATTGAATGTAAGGCAGAGAGAGTGTTAGTCTGCCTCGCCGTCAACGAAGCGCAACGGCTGAACAGGCTAACAGCCTGTTCTACATTTACCGTATATCCAATCCAAAACTGCTCTAGATTAAATATTTGCCGTCTTTTTTGTCGCCGATGAAATGAAATATTTTTTAAACTTAAAGATTTTTCGCTCCTTTCTCGGCATTTTTATTTGTCTTGTTTTAGCTGCGACGGTAAAAGCCCAATTTCGTTTCGATCACTGGACGACCGACAACGGCTTGCCGCAAAACGGCGTGCGCGGGATTACGCAAACGCCTGACGGCTATTTGTGGCTTACCACCTTTGACGGTTTGGTTCGTTTTGACGGCGCGAAATTTACCGTCTTTGACAAAAATAATTCGGACGGAATTTCGAGCAATCGTTTTTTTCTGCTCCATCAAAAAAAAGACGATTCTTTAATTGCCGGAACGGAAAGAGACGGTTTGACGGTTTATCGGAACGGAATTTTCAAGTCCTTTACGACTGCCGATGGTTTGCCTTCCAATGAAATTTTAGAATTCTCGACCGATATTCACGGAGAATTTTATTTTTTATCCAATGTCGGAAATTTTTATTTTCGCGACGAAAAATTCATTCCCGTGCCTGACGCGCATATTCCGAACGAAGGGCGTTTTTATTCCGCGCCTTCGGGCAATCTCTGGGTTTATGACCGAACCGGAATCAAGCAAATTGCCCCTGACAAACACGAAACTTTTTATCCGATCAACTTCGACATTGACGAAGATTTCAGAGGAATGAAATTGTTTGAAGACCGCAACGGCAATCTCTGGGTCGGCGACCGGACGGGCGTATATCGTTTACGGAACGGCAAAATTTCGAAATTTACCGAATCAAACGGAATTCCCGCCGGTGCGCTTCTGCGCCCGTTAATTGAAGATAACGATGGTAATGTGTGGTTTGCCGCTTGGACAGGCATCGGTTTGGTGCGTTTCAACAAAGGAAAATTCGAAGTTTACGGCAAATCGGTCGGACTCTCCGGTGAGACGATTGATAAGGCTTTCAAAGACCGCGAAGGAACGATCTGGATCGTCGCGCTCGATCGCGGTCTGAATCGTCTGGAAAAGCAATTTATCAAATCGCTTTCGACTGCCGAAGGTTTGATTCACACGGAAGTTTACCCGCTGCTGCAAACCCGCGATGGCAGTATTTACGTCGGCACGACGCAGGGTTTAAGCCGTTTGGAGCGCAACGGTCGTTTTACCGACGTACTTGTGAAAAATGCCGAAGGAATCAGAGTCTCGGTCAATTCGCTCTGGGAAGATGAACAAAACCGCCTGTGGATCGGCGCGGGCAACGGCGACCTTTTTCGAATTGAAAACGGACGCGTCAATCAAATTAAACTCGGCAATGACGAAACCGTTCTGGCGATTGCCAAAGACCGCGCCGGATTTATTTGGCTCGGAACGGACAGAGGATTAATAAAGCTCAAAGATGACAAGGTTGTTGAACGTTTTACCGTCTCAAACGGCTTGCCTTCGGATGATGTCAAAGTAGTTCACGAAAGCCGCAGCGGTGAATTGTGGCTGGGAACTTACGGCGGAATCGCCAAATTTGAAAACGGTAAATTTACAAATTTTACGACTGCCGACGGTCTGGCAAGCAACCGCGTTCGCACCATTTATGAAGACACGGACGGAACTTTATGGATTGGCACATACGACGGCGGTTTGTCGCGTTTTGCAGACGGGAATTTTTTCAATTACACGATGGAAAGCGGTTTGTTCAGCAACGGCGTTTTTCACATACTCGAAGATGACAGCGGCAATTTCTGGATCAGTTGCAACAAAGGAATCTATCGCGTCAATAAAAAAGAACTCGAAGATTTTGCCGCCGGAATAATAAAAAAAATCAACAGCGTCGCTTACGGCAAGCAGGACGGAATGCTCAATACCGAAGCCAACGGCGGTCGGCAACCGGCGGGAATCGAAACGATGGACGGAAAATTTTGGTTTCCGACGCAGGACGGCGTGGTTGTTTTCAATCCGAACGATATTTCGTTTAATCCGCAACCGCCGCCCGTGCAGATCGAAAATGTTCTGGTTGAACAGCAAACGGTTGATTTCCGCGACGGAATTACGCTTCAGGCAAACGAAGATAATCTCGAAATTCGTTATACGGGCATCAGTTTTATCAAACCCGAACAGGTTAAATTTCGTTACCGCATCGAAGGTTTGAGCGATGAATGGACGGATGTCGGCGCGATCCGCGAAGTATATTTTCCGTCGCTTCCCGCCGGTGAATTTACTTTTCAGGTGATCGCCGCCAATTCCGACGGCATCTGGAATAATATCGGCTCGCGGCTGAAAATCCGCGTCAACGCGCCTTTCTGGCAGCAGACCTGGTTTATCGCTCTGGGCTGTTTGATTGCGGTTTTTATTGCGTTTATGGTTTTTCGTCTGCGCGAAAAAGAACTGCGCCGCAAACAATTTGCCCAGCAGGAATTTTCCCGGAAATTGCTCGAATCGCAGGAATCCGAACGCAAAAGAATTGCGTCGGAAATGCACGATTCACTCGGACAATATCTGTTGGCGATCAAAAACTGGGCGTTGTTCGGTTTAAACTCGCTGTCGGAAAAAGACGCGGCGCGTGTATATCTGCGGGAAGTTTCGGAAACATCGTCGCTGGCGATTGAAGAAGTACGCGAGATCGCCCATAATCTCCGACCTTACCAGCTCGAACGGCTCGGGTTGACGAACACGCTCGAATATATGCTCAAAAACTTTAAGAATTCCTCCAAAATTATGTTCAACACGGAAATAGAAAATATTGACGGCTTTTTATCAACAACGGACGAAATCATTTTTTACCGCATCGTACAGGAAAGCCTCAATAATATTTTCAAACACAGCCACGCCGAAAATGTTTGGATTTCCATAGAAACGGCGGATGAAAATTTGGAATTTATTTGCCGCGATGACGGAACGGGGTTTGATTTTGAAACTGCCAAAAATTCGCAAAAAAGCGGACTCGGTTTGAACGGAATCAGCGAGCGTGTAAAAATCTTGAAAGGCGAATATCAGATTATCTCGGAAGCCGAAAAAGGCACGACGATTTCGGTTAAAATTCCTAAATTTAATGAACAAAGAAATTAAAATAGTGATCGCCGATGACCACCCGATCTTCCGGCGCGGTTTGAGAATGGTCATCGAAAGCGATACCGATCTAAAGGTCGTCGCCGAAGCCGACGACGGCGACGCGGCATTAACACGAATCAAAGAACTCGCGCCGCAGATCGCGATTCTCGATGTTGATATGCCGATTGCGGACGGTTTGAAAATCGCCAGAGAAATTCAGGAAAACAATCTTTCGACCCGGGCAATTTTCCTGACGATGCACAAGGACGAAGCGATCTTCAACGCCGCGATTGACGCAGGTGTCAAAGGTTTTGTCATCAAAGACAGCGCGGCGGACGATATTATCAACTGCATCAAAACGGTGGCAAAGGGGCAGAGTTTTTACAGCGCGGTTTTGTCGCAGTTTTTAATGAATCGGCTCAAATCTCCGGTTTCGCCGCTCGACTCGCTGACCGTTTCCGAACGCCGCGTTTTGCGCCTGATCGCGAGCGGAAAACAAACAAAGGAAATCGCCGCCGAACTCTTCGTCAGCCCGCGCACCATCGAACATCACCGCGCCAACATCTCCGCCAAACTCGACCTAAAGGGCAAAAATGCCCTGCTCACCTTTGCTCTGACCAATAAGGATAAAATTTAAACTCAAACAAGAGTGCCGTTTTTTCGCCCGTTTCTCGCCTGATTGAGTCAAACAGGTCGCTACCGCTCGCTGTTCTGACTTAGCGCATAAACTTTCGGCTGAATTCTACCAGATGGTAAGCAGGTGGGCAAAAGTTTTAAGATATTATGAAAATTCTAAAAATCCCTGTAAACATCAGATGTAAGAGAATTTAAGAGTTTTCTGACATTATCCATTTTTAATTATCCATTATCCATTATCCATTATCCATTTTGTATCCATTTTTAATTATCCATTGGTGCTTATTTATATTTTGCAGTGCCTGAATTTTATGATCTTTGGTAATCAGCGGAAGATTCAGATGCAGAGCGGTTGCGGCAATAATGCGGTCGGGCGCGGAATTTGTGAGAGCGAAACTGTAATTTGATGGGTTAATTCAATTGGTTTCAAAACATTATTCGGTGTTTGAATTGCCTGATTGATTCTTGGTAACACATTTGCTCCAAGCCGTCCTTTTTCGGCAAGCTAGTGTAAAACCTGCGAAGGTTGTTGGGATCAAATATGAAATATTGTGCTGATATTACAGAACAATGCCGAAACGCATCCCCAACGATGTTGCCTATTTTTACACTAGAGATGCTTTTGAATATAAAACTAAACGACTATGCACTTGCACTGAAAGTGCATAGTTTTGAACTAACGGCTGTGACCAATAAATTCAGGCGTTTTCGAGCGAACAATGCTCGGCAACCGAAAACTCTCAACAGTGTTGAGAGAATTTAACGCCGATGTTGCAAATGTATTCAAAGACAAATATGTTTTCGAGTTTTTGGATTTGCCCGACGGACATTCGGAAGGCGATTTGGAAACGGCTCTGGTTGAGAATTTTAAGAACTTTATTCTCGAAATCGGTAGAGGTTTCGCGTATTTGGGCAGACAGTTTCGTCTGTCGGTCGGCAATCACGATTATTACCTCGATTTGCTTTTTTATCAGCGTGATTTGCAGTGTTTGGTTAATTTTGAACTCAAGATCAAGGAATTCAAACCCGAATTTTTGGGCAAACTGAATTTTTATCTCGAAGCGTTAGACCGCGATGTTAAAAGACCGTTTGAGAATCCGAGCATCGGCGTTTTGTTATGTAAAGGCAAGGACGACACGGTGGTCGAATACTCGCTGGCAAGAAATGTTTCGCCCGCTCTAATTGCCGACTATGAAACAAAACTGCCCGACAAAAAACTCCTGCAAGCGAAAATCGAAGAATTTGCACAAATCTTTGAATCAACGGAAGAAAAAAATTGAAGATTGGAAGATGAGCAATCAATCCGCCAATCCGCTTTGCCGTTCAATGTCCCGTGCGTGACGACAATGACCGGCGCAGAAGCCTTGATCGAAGCGATTGTGACAAAAAAATCACAGGACAAAATCACGGTTAGAAGTTTACAAGAGATTCATAGTTCAAAGGAAAAAGTTATTGGTGTAAAATAGTTTCGGAGAAGTAATATTATGAGCGCAGTTTTAGATTTACCGAAAACCACGTCATTGCAAGCCATCAGGCAAGTAATGAATTTAGCCATCGAAGAAGAAAATTCGGTGATTTTGTCAAATGTTGCCTGGAAAACCTACACTCGATTTGTCGAAGAAGCAATGAATAAAATCAGCAACCCGCGCTTTTATTTCGATGAAGGAAATCTTTTAATTATGTCAGTTTCACCCGAACACGAATATTATAATCGGATTATCGCTTCATTAATTGATATTCTAGCCGAACAATTCGGAGAAAATTGGCTGGCACTCGGTTCGACAACTTACAACAAGGACGACATCGAAAAAGGTTTCGATCCTGATTCGTGTTTTTATTTTGCTAACGAAGAGCAGATGCGCGGAGTCAAACGCCTCGATATGGCGATTCATCCGGCACCTGATTTGATTGTCGAAGTTGATATTACGAGTCTTTCCACCTTTCGCCAGCCCATTTTCGCCGCGTTTGGCGTTCCCGAAATCTGGCGTTTTGACGGCGAGCAAATGCAGATTTTCCGGCTTGAAAACGATAAATATAGCGAAATTCCGAACAGTCTTGCCTTGCCGAAAATTACGCCCGCGAAACTCACCGAATTTGTCCGAAAAAGCGAAACTCTCAGCCGTCTCGAATGGATCAAAGAAGTCAGAGGTTGGGCGAAAAGCATTTGAACTTTGAAATATCGAAAAGTGAAACGGGAAAATATGACAAAAAAATTAAAAGAGATACCGATTAAAAAGTAAAAGACGAAGCAAAACAGAATTTTGCCTCGTCTTTTTTCATACTCAAACAGTTTCTCGCGCATCCTTAAAAACCACTACTTCAGATTTTCGCATTCAGATAAATTCGAGGTCAGCGTATATTAAAACGCCGATTGTCCGGATGATTACGAAGATATAACCGAATGTGGTCGGGGCGACGTAGCCGGAAAAGAGCAGCAAAAATGAATCAAATCGTCCAGAGCAGATTTATGCCGATGATTGCCCAAATGGCGGTTTTTGAGATGCTTTCGGTTGGTTGAAGAGGAAGAACTTGAATTTCGCCGGTATCATTCGAGTTAATTACGTTAAACCGCCCGCTACCGCAGGCGGTTCTGACCCGTTTAAATTTAGGAGTTTTCTGACATTTTCCATTATCCATTTTTCATTTTGCATTGGTGCTTAGTTTACTCGAATCCGGTTAAAATTACGGCATCTCTGATTAATTTGCCTCTTGAAACGGCGAGTTTTTCGCCGTCTTTTGACCAAGCCAGGTTGAAAATCCACTCGTTTTTAAAACTTAAAACAGATTTGATTTCGGAATTATCATTGAGCTGCTTTCGCAGAATTTCCGCGCCTTCGGTTGTGATTTTGATAAATTCCAGAGCTTTTCCGTCGTTGGAAAAATAGGCAAAGGGCTGTGATGAAGGTAGCTCGTAAAATCTTTTATTATTCGGGTTTTCGGTCGAAATTACGCAAACTTTGAAAAATCCCTTTGATTTTTCGCCGCCGGTTTCCTTGGTTAAATTATGAAACGCGAGAAATTTTCCGTCCGGCGAAAGAGCGAGAAAATCGGCGGGTGAAAGCTCGCCTTCTGCGGTTATTTTTTCTATTCTTTCGCCGATCAAGGATTTTTGCCGGACGGCGGACGAATTCTCGCCTTCCTTGATAAAATACAGCCAATTTCCATCGGGCGAAATCTGCGGGAAAAGCTCGGATTCATTTTCATCAAAAGTTATCTGCGAAAGATTTTCGCCGGCAATGCCGAGCCGCCGGATATTTGAAAGGTTGCCGCCGGTTGAACTGAAAAAGATCGAATTTCCGTCCGGCGAAATTACCGGATATTCGTTTTGCGTATCTATATCGCCCGTTAATTGCTGACGCGAATTGTCTGCCGGGTTGATGATCCACAAATTCCAATCGCGGATTTTGTCGTAATTTGCCGTATAGACGATTTTATCGTTGCCGATCCACGCCAGACCTTTTAAGCCTTCATTTCGTGCAAATCCTTGCGTCAATTGCCGGAAACTTTCGATGTTTTTGCCGTCGCCAACCCAGATATTGGAAAAATACGAACGCTGGCGCACCAGCAGTTTTTTGCCGTCGGCAGAGATCGAAATGCCGAGATAATCGTTTAAATCAAATGTAATTCGTTCGGTTTTTCCGTCCGGGTAATTGATTTTCCAGAGCTGAAAATTTTTGCCGTCGCTTGCCGAGGCGATTAATGATTTTCCGTCTTCGTTCCAGACGATTTGTTCGACGTTTTGAAAATTTTCGGTTTTTATTTCTTCATTATTGCCCGTTTCGATGTCGGAAACGATCAGGCGGGCAAAATGTTCGGTGCGGGTAATGACGACGGAAGCGATCCTTTTGCCGTCCGCCGACCATACGGGAAAGTTTCGCGGATAAAATTCAAAGGGCGGAATTTCCGCAAAAATTTCCGCTTCGATTCCGGTTTCCAGATTTTTAATTATCAGAATATGTTTGTTTTCCGCCGGTTTTACGCGGGTAAAAGCCAGATGCTGACCGTCCGGCGAAAAGCTGAAACCGCCCCAGACATTTTCCGCGACGAGTTTTGCCGCGCCGCCGAAACGCGAGGTTTGATAGACATTTCCGGGCATCTTCGATGCTTCGGGGCTGCGAAAATACAGGGAATTGCCGTCTTTTGAAAATTGCAGAAAACCGAAATTTTCGAAGTTTTCTATCTTGAGAGCGACTTCGCTGCCGGATTTTAAATCTTTTAAGAAGATTCCGTCGCCGTTTGAATAAGCAACCCAATTTCCATCGGGCGAAATGTTTAGAAAATTGACATCGCCTTTGTCGGTTAATCTCTGAAAATCGAGATTTTTTGCAGTCGAATCTACGATCTGTTCGGTTTTTCGAGGTTCGGGCAGATTAAATAAAACAATACCGAAAGCCGCAAGCAAAATTATCCCGAAACCGATTGCGTAGAAAATCTTTTTTTTGCCGGGATCAAATCTTTTTGATCCGGTAACCGGTAAATTCTCGCTCAAAGCTGATTGTTCATTTTGAGAATTTTGCAGAAGACCGGCACTCGAATCTTTGTTTTCCCGAGCTGAAAGCCGAACGGGAACAGCAATCCGGTAACCGCGCCGTTTGATGTTTTCGATCAGGTGATTGCCGTTTTCATCCTTTCCCAGAGCGTTTCGCAAGGTGTAGATATTCTGGCTCAAAACACCTTCTTCAACGAATGTATCCTTCCAGACGGTTTCAAAAATTTCATCCTTAGCGACAACATTTCCCTGATTAATGACGAGAAGTTTTAATAATTCAAAAGCCTTCGGCGACAGAGAAATCAGATTTTCCTTCTCCCAGAGCGTATCGGTTTCGGCATCGAGCCGAAATTTTCCGAATTCGTAAATATGCTTGTTTTCCCTGCCCATAATTCGTTTTGACAATTCTTTGAGAATTTTTTGAGCCAAATTTTGAGGGCTTTTGACTGCAAATCCGCTAGTCCGGCGCGTCCAAAGCAGCGAACGGGACAAACCGTAAATTTGCTTTGATTTTTATGACAATTAAAGTTTGCCACAAATCAGTAAATCAATAAACAGGAGAGAAGAAATGAAAAGATTTTTAATTATTTTGAGCCTTGTTTTCGCTTTTGCAGCGGTCGCTTCGGCGCAGCCGTCGGACACGCAGCTTAAAAAGCAACTAACCGGCGCGAGAACGGTTTCGGTAACTTTGGGAAACACGGGGAAAAAAGAATGGAGTTCGACTTATTCAAAATATGTCTGGACGCGGCACTTTACGGCAAAACTTAAAACCGATGAACCCGGAATTTTTGTAATTGTCAAAGGTTATGCGGCTTACGACATTACCGGCGGACGCTATGTTTTCTGGCGAACCTTTACCTCTTCAAACAGTTATGAAGGAATTCCCGACCCGACCGCCGCAGATGTTCAAGGACTGATCGAAAAATTCGGCGTTGAAAAATTTATGGGAAATTACTATTTCAGACGGATTATCGGACATCTCGAATCTATCAAACTTGCCGAAGAACCGAATTACGAATGGCACACGCCGAATTCGGTTTCATTCAATGTAACGACCGTTTATACCGAAAGAAAAAACGACATCGGCGGCAAGGAAAGACTCGCCCGAATATTCCGAATCAGGCTCTACCGCGAAAACACGAAATCCGACTGGAACAATCTGATCAGTTCGTCATATAAG
The DNA here is from genome assembly GCA_038246645.1 of Pyrinomonadales bacterium. Taxonomy (GTDB): domain Bacteria; phylum Acidobacteriota; class Blastocatellia; order Pyrinomonadales; family Pyrinomonadaceae; genus JAHCHG01. The sequence continues at coordinate 5,105 of JBBRVS010000119.1, read as the reverse complement.
GCTGACAAACTTTAAGAAACACCGCGAAAACACAGTAAAAAGGAGAAAAAAATGGCAGATTTAAAGAGTTTACCGAAAATCACTTTAAAGAGAACGGGTGTTGTTTTTACAACGACCATAACGGAAGACGGAGAAACAAAAACCGTGCAGGGAATATGCGGTGAGTTGACGGGCGGAAACCTGACCTTGAAAACTATTGAAAGATACAAATATTTCAATTCTGCAACCAATAGCTGGGAAAATTATGTTTCGCTTCCCGCAGGCGAGTTTATTTTAACAATGGATTTTCATAACAGAATGGGCAGAAAGGTTTTTTTTATCCAGCCCGACGGAAAATACGGACACAACAAACTCAGAGGACGCGACGGACAATTGGCTGAAATTCTGATTCATTCGGCGCAGACGGTCGGCGATATTGTCGGTTGTTTGGCACCCGGCAGATCTTTCGATGCGGCAAACAACAATCTTCTGCAAAGCACGGATGCGATGACGGATCTGTTTGTACATTTTAACCAACAAAAATTAGCCGGTTGGATCGTGGTCGAGTAGATATAACTAATTTTTTGAAAGTATAAAAAGAGGAGAAAAACAAAATGAAAGACACAAAACACATATTTACAGCTTTACTGATTTCGGCATTTATTTTCGCCGGATTCAGCAGTATTTTGGCAACTAACAACGATGGTGAAGCTTCGGCGGAAGATTTGGATTTACACGCGGTCGGCGAATTATTCAAAGACTCGGACAATCTCGAGCATTTTGAAAAAGTTTTAAACGAAACGGCAACCGGAATTAATAACCTCGATTTGGACGAAAACGGAGAGGTTGATTATATCCGCGTCGAAGAACAGGTTGCCGGCGACACGCACTTGATAGTTTTGCAGACGCAATTTGCCGCCGACGATTTTCAAGACGTGGCGACCATCGCCGTCGAAAAGGAAGCCGAAGACACTTACAAAATGCAGATTCAGGGCGATCCCGAGATTTACGGAGCGAATTATTACGTTGTTCCGGCGGCGGTCAATATCGGCGCCTGGAGCGTCGTGTCCTGGATCTATCGTCCGGCATATCGCCCGTATCGTTCGGTTTTCGGCTGGAGAGTTTACCCGCGCTGGTGGAGCGTTCGCCGTCCGGTCGCGGTCAATGTTTATCGAACCAGAACGGTAAATTATATCGGCAAAAGAAATTTTGTCGCGACAAAAACGGTCAGAGTAAAGTCCGTTACAACAGTAAATTACCGCCCGCGAACCTCGACCGTTGTTAAGAAAAAGAAGACGGTCGTCAAAAAAGGAAATACAACGGTCGTTAAAGACGGCGTAAAGAAAACCAATGCCAACGGCACGACCGTCAAAAAAGGCGTGAACAAAACGACCAATACGAAAAACGGCACGAAAAGTAAAACAAAAGTAAAGGTCAAGAAAACCAGAAATTAAGTAGAGCGTAAGTAAAATTTTAAGGCGTTTGAAAAAAGTTTGGAGTCCCTGCTTTAGCAGGTTTCCGCGCGGCGAAGCGCGGATGCCGCCTGAAGGCTAATGGCATTAAGTTAAGGAAATTCAGCCGCGGATTTCGCTGATGACGCGGGTAAATCAAAAATTAAATCCGCGTTTTTCCGCGTTAATCCGCGGCTGAAACTATTCTTGAAATTGTTAAACGCTGTTATCTTAATGCCATTAGCCTGAAGGCGGGACTCCAAACGCTTGTAAATTTAATTTACGAACTACTTAATACAAGGCTTTCAACTTTGCGACAGAAGTTTTTTTACAATCACATTCGCGCTGTTCGGAGTTGCCAGATTCAGAGCATTTTCCCGCATTGCGGCAAATCTTTTCGGGTCTTCGATCAATTTATCAATTTTATAAGCCAGAACGGGCAGATTATTGCATCTGATCGCGCAGCCTTGTTCCAGAAGATGATCGGAATTGCGTTCTTCCTGTCCGGGAATCGGATTGACGATGACGAAAACCAAGCCTTTTGCCAGGGCTTCCGAAGTCGTCAAGCCGCCGGGTTTTCCGACGATCAGATCCGCCGCAGACATATATTCGTCCATTTCTTTTGTAAAACCGACGGGTTTGAAACTTACCGTTTTATTGTTTAATTTCTCGATTGCCAGCTTTTGCAGTTTGTTTTTGAGTTCTTCGTTGCGCCCGCAAATAGCGACGATCTGTGCAGGAGTTTGGAGTTCGCTCAATGCTTCAAGCAGATTTTGGATATTCCCGACACCGAAACCGCCCGCCGAAACAAGAATCGTCAGTTTATCTTTCGCCAATCCGAATTTTTCGCGCATTGCGGTTTTGTCTTTCTTTTCGGCAAAAACAGGATCAATCGGAATGCCCGAAACCGTGATTTTATCAAGGGGAATGCCGAGTTTTGAAAGATGAACTTTGGTTTCGTCCAATGCAACGAAATATTGTTCGTAATGATGAACCAGCCAGAGCGCGTGAGCGTCGAAGTCCGTTACGACAATCGCTTGCGGACACGAGATTTTTTCCTTTGATTTAAGCCACGAAATTATTTCGGCGGGCAGAAAATGCGTGCAGACGGCGATGTCCGGTTTTTCCTGTTTGAGCAGTTTGATAAAAGGCTGCGTATTGAGTTTGCTCAGGGCGAGCCGCCGTTTTTCGTTGTGCCAGGGCTTATCGAGCGAATCGTACATCCAGCCGAGAACTTCAGGCATCATGCTCACCATATCGAGGTAAGCCTTGCCGTAAAGCCTTCTAAAGAGCGGGTTTGTATAATCGAGAACGTCTATGTTCTTAATTTCTTCCGCCGTGTTTTGTCTTTTAAATTCCTTTTCGAGCGCGTTTGCCGCGCTCAAGTGTCCCGCGCCGACCGATGCCGAAAGGATCAAAACTTTTTTGAACATAAATTTTTGAAATCGAAATAGAAATTTCCGCCGCAGATATAGTATTCTGACATTTATTTTTTCACAATTAACGGACGATTAATTTTGACTGAAAAACAAAAAAATCTTTTAACTTCCGGCATCAGCCAGATGTTTCTTTCGACTCTCGCCTTTGCGCTGGCAAATGTTTTCGTTAAACAAGTTTCGCATATTCCCGTCATGGAAGTCGTCTTTTTCCGCTGTCTGGTTGCCGGAATTTTTTGCGTTATCGGGCTTCAGAGAGCAAAGGCTTCATACATCGGCACGAATCACACGTATCTATTCCTGCGCGGATTTTTCGGCACGCTCGCGCTCGCCTTTTTCTTTCTGACGGTGCAGAATATTCCGCTGGCGACGGCGATGACGGTTCAATATCTTTCGCCGATTTTTACGGCGATTATCGCGATTTTTTTCTTAAAAGAGAGCGTCAAACCGATTCAATGGATTTTTTACGGAATCTCGTTTGCCGGGGTTTTGTTTATCGGGCAGATTGATGCGCGGGTTTCTTATTTGTTTATTTTTCTCGGTATAATTTCGGCATTCGGTTCGGGCGCGGCGTATAATCTGGTCAGAAAATTAAAGGACGACGAACATCCTTTGACGATCATTCTGCATTTTCAACTGGTCGGCATTATCGCGGGTTTTATTTCGCTCTTTTTCGCGTGGAAGTCGCCCGTCGGCTGGGATTGGTTTTATCTACTTTTGATCGGCGTTTTTTCGCAGCTCGGACAGATTTTTTTGACCAATGCCTTCAGCAAGGAAAAAGCCGCAACCGTCGCGATCATTGTTTATTCGGGTTTAATTTACGGCATCGCCATCGGCTGGATTTTCTACGGCGAAGCGCAGACGCTTTTATCTCTGTTTGGTATGGTTCTCGTCGTCATCGGCGTAATTGCGAGCGTTTTATACGGAAAGCGCCAAAAGGAAATCGAGCAGATCGAATCAACGGTCGGTTAAAATAAAAAAAGATGAAAAGATTAAAACTGCATCGCGCGACATTTATTCTGGCAGGAATCTACAATATTTTGTGGGGTTTGTGGGTGAGCGTTGATCCGGACTGGCTGTTTCGTTTTGCCGGAATGGAATTGCCGAATTATCCCGAAATCTTTGTTTGCGTCGGGATGGTCGTCGGGCTTTACGGCATTGTTTATCTGGAAATTGCGCGAAGACCGGAAAGAGGTTTTATACTCGCGCTTGTCGGATTTCTGGGGAAAATCTTCGGTCCGATTGGAATGGTTTATTATATGTTTATCGGCAAATGGACGTTTGCGGCGATAATTATGAACGTTACCAATGATTTTATCTGGCTGATTCCGTTTGCGATTTATCTTTATGATGCTTTTCCGTTTTTTAAGACAGATTTGAAAACCGATCTCACGAAAAAAACCGAAAGAATTTTAATTACAAATTATTCTGATAAACCGCTTTTGATGATGCTGGAGCCGTGGGGAGAAGATTACACTCTGCTTGCAAATGAAGAATTTGAAATAATTGCCGAAGATTGTGAACAAGATTTTTATTACAATATTGTGCCTACAGAAAATTGCATTTCCGTTTATGCAGAAGGTAATGAATATCCGAGAGTTTATAAAGACGGTGTTGAAATTGACTGCGGATATAATCGAGAAGAATGAACAAATCTGAAACCAATTGCCTTAAAAATGTATCTAACTTTTGGGTTAAGATAAAATATGGAAAACAACGAAAAAATTAAGGCAATTGTCGTCACTGTCAGCGATACGCGGCACAAGGACGACGATATTTCGGGCGTGTCGCTGGTCGGTTTATTGATCGGAATGGGCGCGGAGGTCGTTGATAAAATTATCATTTCCGACGATTTTGAAACGCTCAAAAAAGTTCTCTACGGTTTGACCGAGCGCGACGATGTAAATTTGATTATCACCACGGGCGGAACGGGTTTTGCGGAACGCGACAATACGCCGGAAGCGACCCGCGCCGTCATCGAACGCGAAGCTCCGGGTTTGGCGGAAGCGATGCGGTTTGAATCCTTGAAAAAAACGCCGACGGCGATGCTTTCACGCGGCGTTTGCGGAATTCGCCATAATACTTTAATTCTAAATCTGCCCGGTTCACCGAAAGGCGCAATCGAATGTTTTGAAGTCGTCAAGCCCGTCTTGCCGCACGCCATCAATCTTTTAGCCGGAAATACGAAACATTAAGCAGAAATAAGTCAGTAGCGTGGGGGGGGGGGGGGGGGGGGGGG
>JBBRVS010000118.1:0-16428 GCA_038246645.1 Pyrinomonadales bacterium | reverse complement strand
GTCGAACACGGCGAAGCCGATAATGTCTTCACAAGGCTTTCAAATTATAAATTTACAAACTTGCGCGTGCGAAGCCGTCTGAATATCAAAGATTTTTCATTAAATCTTTCGGCGATCACCAAAGACAATGATAATCCGGCGGAGTCAATCGAATCTGCACCGCCGCGTGATTTTGCCGCCAATGTCAAAAACCGCATTTATTCAGCCGCTTTTGACTGGTCGCCGGATCCGAGATTCTCGTTAAGCACGGGTTACACTTTTCACGATCTGACGAGCGAGACCGATATTATCATTCCGGTCAGCGGAATGAGATTGCAGGGCATAAGTCAATTCTATATGCGCGATAATTATGCGTTTTTTGACGTTTCCGCCCAACCGATCAAACGTGTTTCTGTTTTTGCGAGTTATCGTTTTAACAAAGACAACGGACAAGGCGACAGATTTTCGGCTCTGCCGCAGAATATTATCACTTCTTACCCGTTTCAATTAAATTCACCGGAAGTTCGTCTGGTGATTCGCCTGAACGATAATATTGATTGGAATGTCGGCTATCAATACTTTAATTACAAGGAAAGACTCGGAATGAATCAGAATTACAGCGCACATCTGCCATATACTTCGCTGAGAATCTACTTCGGCGGCGCAGACCGCTAGATAGGGCAAAAGTAAAAAGTAAAAAGGCAAAACTGAAAGGATTTTCAGTTTTGCCTTTTTACTTTTGTCTTACAGCTTATACCAAGTTGCTGAAAAAAATAAGAAAAAACTTGGTCCGTTAAGCAGGCGGTCTTTGACTGCCGATCTCTATTTTAATCAAACAACGCCGGTCAAAGACCGCCTGCTTAACGGATCTCATTTATTTCAGCAACTCGGTATTACCTGATAAATTTCTGATCTTTATGACACTCGGCGCATTGGAATCGGGAAATATCGCCGAGATTCAGAGGATGTTTAAAGGCGCGGTCGGCTTTGTGGCAGGCGGCGCATTGCCAGGCACCTTTGTCGCCTAAATTCGCCGGATGCTGAAATTGCCCGTTTGGCGGAACGGTGGTTTTTCCGGCAAATGTCTGGTCGAGCGTCGTGTGGCAGATATTGCAATCGTTTCTGATGACCTGTCCTTCCTTGCTGAAATGCTGACCGTCGTGGCAGCGGAAACAGCCCTGCACTTTGTAATGCCCGATATTATCGGCGTGCGTCTGCCAATCGGTTTTCATTTCGGGAAAGAAATTCGTTTGATAAATTCTGCGGATTTCCGCAATCGCATTATTTATCGAATCTTTTTTCGCCGAATAAATACCGGCGTGATTTGTCCGGTAATATTCATCGAGATTCGCCGAAATCGAATTCAGACCTTCATCGGTCGTGGTATAAGGTTTGGACAAAACTTCGATTGCCTTGAGTTTCAGATAAGGCAACGAAACATCGAGTCTGTTTGCCGTAAATGATTCGTCAACCGCTTTGTCCGGCGGCTGATAAATATGCGCCGGGCGATTGTGGCAATCAATGCAGTCCATTCTTCTTTTCGATGTCTGTGCGATTTGCTGTTCGGATAATTGTGCGTCTTTAGTCGAATATTCGGTAATTTTGCCGCTCGCGTCCTTCATTCGAACCCACGGAATATTCTGGCGTTTTTCGTCCGCGGCAATAAACGTAATTTCATTTGAAAGATTCATATGCCAGTGAATTCCGCCGCTTTGTCCCGTGTTTGAACTTCCGCCGCCGACCTTGATGAGCATTCGGGTTTGATTGAGGGAATTATTCTCGTCATAACCGAAATGATTGAAAACCTTCAAAACGTCGCCGTGAAATTTTTCCGGTGAATGGCATTTCGCGCAGGTGTCGTTTGCCGGACGCATATTGTGAACCGGCGTTTGAATCGGTTTATTGTAATCGTCGAAAGTTACGCCGTAAAGCTGGCGCACACCGTTGAATTTGGCGCGAACATACCACTCTGCGCCGCCGCCGACGTGGCATTCGACGCAGCGGATTTCCGAGTGCGGCGAAACTTTATAAGCCGTAAATTCGGGATTCATCACGTGGCAAACCTGCCCGCAAAATGTCACCGATTCGGAATATTCATAAACTCTGTAACTGCCGAATGCGCTGACGAACAGAAACAAAAAGGACGCGCACATTAAGATCAAAAAAGTCCGGCGCTGGCTGGCATTATTGAGATCGAGAATCGGAAATGCGGCAATGTCGGTCGGCGCGGATTTTCTTCTTCTTCTTCGTTCAAAAAGCATCCCGATGCCGACTAAAAGCAAGCCGAAAATCATAATTCCCGGAAAAAGAATATATGTAAAAATGCCGAGATACGGCTGTTCGTGCGAACTGGACAGTTCGATCATAAAAAGAAACACGATGCTCATCAGACTTGCCAGCGCAATCGCCGTTCCGGCAAAGCTCAGATAGTTGCGATACAAACCCGAATTTTTGCGCTTGGCGGGCTTTTCTTCTATTTGCTTTTCTTCAGAAATTTCCGGCGTGTTTTCCGGAATTTCTTGTGTTTCTTCACTCATTTATGCGCCTCCAAAAACGGGAATGCCGCGCCAAATTTTATTCTCTGGCGCGAAAAAAAACTTTAAGCACTAAACGTATATCCCGGCAGTTACAGCGAACCATCCGTCCGCGCGACGCGGCTAAAAATTTCTGCTGATATAACGCGAACGACTGCTTAAATTATTACTGGCTCGGGCTCGCCGGTGTTCTCATCTGTCTCATATACGAAACTAAAAGTTTTGCCTCGGCTTCCGTCATTCCCTTGACTTCATAGCCGGGCATATGCGGCGGTTTTTCGGCTTTCTTGCCTTTGAGAACGATCTCGACCAAAACCTCATCCATTTTCGACGGCTCGAAAAATTTTTCGGCAGTCGCTTTATGGCAGACGGCGCTGGTTTTTTTATACTGCGCCGCCACGTCGTCGTCATCTATATTCTTAAAAACGCCTTTATCAGAAACGACAGTACCGGAAACGGTGCGAACCGGGCTCGCTACGAGAATCGCTAGTGCCAGAACCGGCAAAGCAATAAGAGCTGTCACAAAAAGTTTTACTTGATTGAGTTTCATAATTTTTTATCCATTCAAAATCCTTAAAAAGTCTTAAACAGAAATGTTCAAAGCTTTATCCTTAAAGTTATATGTCAATAATCGTGCCGCGCCTTTCGCATCTGACATCTCCCGTATTTATTCGTTAAAACCGTATTATTTCAACCTTTATAAATATTTTCGGGCAAAAAGTTCACATCCGGTGCGCAAATTTCCGCGCTTTAACACGTTTTTCAAACCGGTTTCCGGAAAAACTTAAAACTATTTCCCGTATGGCAACGCCGGCAATCGGAAAAATCATCGCCGCCGAAGGCGCGTTTATTGTTGTGGCAGGTTGCACAACTCTGCGCGTTTTTGCGGGCAAAGTGCATTGCCGCAACCGGCGCAGATACCTGATTTCCGCGCGCCGCGCCGGCTCTGATCGTGTGGCAATCGGTGCAGGCAAATCTGTGACCGGCGTGGCTGAACGGGGTTTTCGTATAGGCTTGCGCCGATTCCGAAACCCTGACGAATCTGCCGGTTTGATGACACGTACTGCACGAAGCAATATCTTGCTCGCCGCTTTTCGCGTCCGGCGTATGACATTGAAAACAGGAATTATGCGCGTTCAAACCCTTTGGAATCGAGAGCGCAACGCCGTTTCTCAAAGGTTTATGACAGGTCGAGCAATTTGTCTGCCGCAGATGTTTGCCGTGATCGAAAACCGCGTTGAAACTTTTCAAAGCCGGAAAATTCTTGACCGCGCCGGTTTCCGTATCTGTATGACAAATCGTGCAAATCGCACTTTTATTGTCGGCAAATTGCTCGGTATGACAACTCGCACAGGGAATATGCCCGACCAGTTTCGGTGTGGCTGAATTGTCCTTGCGCTCGTGGCAGAGCGCACACGGAAAACGTGCGTGTTCGGCGTTTGAATGCTGAAATTTTGAAAAATCCGCATTCGGATTGACCGACGGCGCGGGCGAAATTTCCGGCGTATCGGCGGGTAAAATTTCGGTCGGAGTAATTTCCGCCTTTTCTTCCGTTTTGGAACACGAACTGAAAGCATAGCCGAAGGCGATAACGGCAAAAATAAAAACGACGAGTTCGCACCGATGACGCGCAGACATTCGATTTTTTTTGTGCTTCGTCATCTTTTTCAATTTCCCGCTAAATCCGAGATCGCTTTAATATGCGATTCGGGAATCGGCTGGTTGCCGAACGCGATATGACATTTGACGCATTGAAAGGCGGCGTCTTTTTTTCTCGAATCAATTTCAAAGTTCAAAATTCCGCCGTCGTCCGAAGTTTCCGTGATATGACACATATTGCAGGACGTTACGGCAACTTTTTTTGTCGAATAATCATTTGTTTTAATCGCCGCCGCGTTGTGGCAAGTCGCGCAATCGAGTTCGACGTGACTGGAAAATTCGTGTCGGAATGTTGCCGAAGAATCTCTGCTGCGCCACGAAGCCCAGGTAATTTTGTCCAAATCGCCGACGCTCGCGGCAAATTTTGCGTCAAAATCGGTTTTCGGCAATTTTTGGGCAAGCGTGTGGCAAGCGGCGCAACCGGTCGGCGCGGGAAGAATTCCGGTATCGGTCGAATGACAGGTAAAACACGCGGCGTGGCTGATCGGCGATGTTTTAAAAGTTCCTTTTTTCAGCCAGAAATTATCGCCGAGTTTGGCGGGCGGTTTGGTTAAAAATTCATCAGCCGCATCGCCCTGCGGCTGATAGGTCTGATGGCAGACCGCGCAGCTTTCTTCGCCGGCTTTTTTTCGCTTTGACGCAAAATTCGCATTAATAAATTCGCCGCTTCTCGGTTCATTTTGCGAAACGATTTCGATATGCGTTTCGTGCGGGAAGTGAATGGCAAAATCGGAAACTGCGCGCTTTCCTTTAGCGGTTAAATCAAAAATTTCGCGCGGATTCGGAAACGGATGCCGCGCACTGTTTTTCGGCGATGGATTGGTATGACAAATCGAGCAAATGTTCGGTTTCGGACTGCCGAAAAACTGCTGGCGATGACAACTCAGACAAGATTCGTGTTTCGGATAATCGGTAATATCGGGAAATGCTTCACTTTCCTTGCGAACACGCTTCCAGTTTGCCGAAGGAAGTTTATGACACGAATTGCACGAGAGTTTGCTGTGCTGTTTTACGTCGTGGCGAAACTCGGTGTATTTTGCCCTTTTCGTCTGTGTTTTTTCTTTCGCTGCCGCACCCGATTCATCACCGAAGCTGAATACTTTTAAGTTCCGGCGTGAAAATAAAAAGCCGCCAAAGGCAAAGCAAAAAAACACACCGATGATCATCACGCGAATTTTTGTGATTTGATTTTGCGAATGCTTTGCCATTTGCTTGACTTTACTTGAGATAAATACAGATGCCTTCGCTGATTTTAGGCTAAACGGCGTGAACTCGATGTGACGAGCATCACATTTTCCGGCTTTCCGACTTGTTAAGATTCAGACTAGAAATTAATTAATCGTTTGAAGGTTGAATACTGCGAAAAAATTCGCGATTTTGTGCGAAAAATTCCGGTTAAAGCCTTTTTTTCTATTTTCGGTTTTAAGACCCGTTTGTCCGATAAATAGTTACAGTTTTATATTATTATGCGTTGCGGCACGACGATTGCCGTAGCCTTAGCGAACTCCTTAGAATTTTATTCAAAATATGCGCGTAAAAGTCTAGAAATTATGTCCACATTGCACGACACAAAGATTGAAACGTCCGTTAATCTGCCCGTTCAGGCAAAGCTGAGAGAATCGCTTTTGTCGCGTTTTTTGAAGGTGCTTTGCTCGGTTCGTTTGGGCGTAATTCTGCTCGTTTCGCTCGGTCTGGCGTGTTTGATCGGAATGCTCGTCATGCAGGAAAATGTCGGCGGTTTCGAGAATTATTACGCCACACTGACTCCGGCGCAGCAGCTCGTTTACGGTAAACTGGATTTTTTCGACATTTATCATTCGTGGTATTTCAATACGATCTTAGCTCTTTTGTCGCTCAATATCGTTCTCGCTTCGATCGACCGTTTTCCGAAAACCCGCGCAATCATTTCCAAACCGCCTCTCACACCGCCGCTTCGCTGGCTGAAAGATCAAAAAGCAAACGACACTTTCAATTTGGAAGGCGGGCGCGAAGAGGTTATTGAAAAAATAAAAGAAACCACGCAAAAAGCCGGTTGGCGCAAAATCAAGGTCAGCGAAAAAGGAAACCGCATATTTATTTACGGCGAATCGGGCGCGTGGAATCGCTTGACTTATCTAATGGTTCACGTCGGGCTTTTAACGATTTTCCTCGGCGGTTTTCTGACAACGCAGCTCGGACAAGTCGGGCAGATGCCCTTAAAACCGGGACAGACTTCAAATGAAACGCTGGAATCTACGTTTGAACTCGATCAGGTCAAGGAATTTAAGAAACGTATTCCGTTTGAAATTACCTGTCTGGACATTCAGCAAAAACTCATTAAAAAAGACGGCTCGATTTCGACGAGCAACACGATTGATTGGCTCACCCAGATTAAAATCAAGGACGGAAACGAAACGCACGAAGCCCTCGTGCAGATGAATCGCCCGTTCGATTATCGCGGTTATCGCTTTTTTCAAGCGAGTTTTACGTCAATCGGACGGGCGCGAAACATCACCGTCCGTTTGACTCCGGCGGGCGGCGGACAAACGCAAGAGGTTACAATCGGGCGCAACGGCGCGACGGCTCTGGCGGACGGAACGCTCGTGAAATTTGCCGAATTTCGCGGAAATTTCAGCATCGGCAAAGAAAATCCGAACGAAGACACGAGCCATTATCCGAATCCGGGCGCGATTTTGCAGGTTACGCTGCCGAACTCGACAGCGCAAATCGCGTATGCTTTCGGCGAACAAATGGCAAATCTTCCGGTCGCCAAAAATCCGGTCGCCGGCTACACCTATCAATTGATTGATTTTGAAAAAGTGTCCGAACAGCACATTCTCGCCGTTCAATACGATCCGGGCGCAACGGTCGTCTATGTCGGTTTTTTGCTTTTGTCGCTGACGCTGATCGCCGTTTTTTTCTTTTCGCACCAGAGAGTCTGGACGGCGATCGAAGAAACTTCGGAAAACAAATTTGATGTCGTCGCGGGCGGCACTACCAATCGCAATCAAAGCGGATTTGACGACAAATTTAGGAGTTTTGTCAAAAATCTGCGCGGATAGTGATTATAAAGCGTTCGGAGTCCCGCCTTTAGGCGGCAACCGCCAGCGAAGCGCGGCGGAAAACGCCAGCGAAGCGCGGCGGAAAACGCCAGCGAAGCGCGGCGGAAAACCGCCTAAAGGCGGGACTCCGAACTTAAAACAAATTCTTTCATTACTTTTGCTAACTTGCTAAGGAGAATCGAAAAATTTTATGAATCAGGAAATTTTGAATCAACCTGTTTTAGTTGCGGAAGAAACCGGCGAACAAAATAAAAGCGTCTCAAACTGGCGTTCGTTTATTCCGTTCGCGCTGGCGATTTTCGGTTCGATTGCTCTGCTTCTGCTGAGAATCAATATCGGCGGCGAGCGTTTTATTTCCGACAGTGCGCTGATGATGCTTGCGCTCGCGTCCTACTGCATCGCCGCCGTCTTTTATCTGACGAATCTGTATGCGCCGTCAAGCATTGCCGAACGTCTGGGAATGTGGGGCGCTGGCGCGGGTGTTTTTTTCAATCTTTCGAGCTGGCTGATTCGATGGGTCGCCGCGTTTGACCGCGAAGTTGCGATTTTGAACGCACAGGGCTACGGCGCGGCGGAAATGCCGTGGGTTTTCAGATATATTCCGTTTGCCAATTTGTATGATCTGAGTCTGGCTTTTGCGTTCGGCGCGGGCGTGACGACGCTTCTGGTCATTCGCCGCGAACAATTTAAGTTAATTGCCACGCTTGCGCTTCCGCTTGCCGCGCTGATTCTGGTTCTGGCAAGATTTATCGGCAGCGAATTTATGGATTTGCCGCCGGTTCTCGATTCCTACTGGCGACCGATTCACGTCGGAATCGCTTCGATCAGTTACGGCGTTGCGCTCGTCTGTTTTGCGGTTGCCGTTCTTTATCTGCTGAAAGACAAATTAAAGGTCGAAGCGATGGGAATTTGGACGAGTATTTTCGCCTTTTCCGTGTTTGCGACGATCAGCAAATTCAGCGTTTTTTCCCTCAGCACATTCGGAACATACACGGCTTCGACCTTTGTCGGAACTTCGCGCCAATCTCTTGCTCTACGCGCCGATATTCCGTATGTCGGCTGGTTTCTGGTCGGCGCGACCGTTCTGCTCGCGGGCGCAAGTATTGCTTACTGGATTTATTTGTCAAAAGACGACGAACAGGCAAAAAACATCGGACGGCGTTTATTACAACTGGCTTTAATTGTTCAGGGCGCAGGAATTGCGGTGCTTGTTTATCAAATCAAGAACATTCAAAATGTCATAAATTACATCAGTCCGGCGCAGTACGAGCGGTTTGCCGTCTGGATGCTTCAGCAGCAGGAAGTACCGCAGCAGCAGATCAATCAAATCGGCGCGCCGCAGCTTTATGACATTGCCAATCAATGGATTCAGCAAAATGCCGCCCAGCTTCATCTGAGCCTGAATGCCAATCCGGTCGAACTTGCCGCGCTGATTACGGCATTTACCGGAACATTTTTTATCGTCTTGTTCAGTTTTAAAACCGAAAAAGTGCGCGCTGCTCTGCCGTCGGCGGAAACTCTGGACGGCTTGATGTATAAACTCGCCGGCGTTGCTTTTGCGGGTCTGGCTCTGCTTTTGATTACCGGCGCGGTCTGGGCAAACGAATCATGGGGACGTTATTGGGGCTGGGACGCAAAGGAAGTCGGCGCATTGGTTGCCTGGCTGACATATGCGGCGTTTCTGCATTCGAGAATTGCCTACGGCTGGAAAGGTCGCCGCTCGGCTTATTTTGCCATTCTCGCGTTTTTATTCGTCATTTTTACATACTTAGGCGTAAGCTATCTGCTTCCGGGCTTGCATTCTTACGCGTAAACTTAAAATGTAACGCCGCCGTCCCGGCGGCTGTCGTGAGTGCGTCTCGCACTCGCGTTCAAGTTGAAGTTGAAAATGTAACGCCGCCGTCCCGGCGGCTGTCGTGAGTGCGTCTCGCACTCGCGTTCAAGTTGAAGTTGAAAATATATGAACAAAGAAAACTTTCTTTTCTCCGTCATCGGATTACTTTTAGGCTGCATTCTCGGATTTATGTTTGCTAATTCGATCAATCAGAGCGCGGTCAAACCTACGACTGTGCCGCCAATTGATGCGGCAAATTCCGCGATTCCGCCGGGACATCCGGCAATCGGTGATCCGGGCGCGATGCAGCCGCAGGTGCAAGCCGCCATTGATAAAGCGAACGCCGAACCGGATAATTTTGAAGCGCAGATCAAAGCCGCCGAAATGTATTACCAGATTCAGCGGTTTGACGCGGCGATCGAATTTCTCAAACGCGCCAATAAAATAAAACCCGAAGATTACGACACCATCGTCAATCTCGGCAACGCTTATTTTGACGCGGCAAAATATGAAGATGCGGAAAAATCATATTCCGCCGCGCTTGCCAAAAAGAGCGACGACATAAACGTCCGCACCGATCTCGGTTTGACGTTCATTTTCCGCCAGCCGCCCGATCACGACCGCGCAATCAAAGAGTTTCTGCTCTCGCTCGAAAAAGATGCAAATCATCTGCAAACTCTTCAGAATCTGACAGTTGCCTACACGAAAAAAGGCGACGCGGAAAAAGCGAAAGAAACCCTGGCGCGTCTGGAAACAGTTGATTCGACAAATTCGGCGATCACGGCATTGCGGGAAGAAATACGGAAATTGGAAGCAAAATAAATGAGAAATATTAAACCGCAGAGACACAGAGACGCAGAGAAATATAAATAATTATCGAGTAAATTCAGCTTATATTCTGACGGATTGGTTCAATTTTCAGCAAATCTGCCAAAAAAGCTCAGCGTCTCTGCGTCTCTGCGGTAAAAATCCCTATCCAATTCTCACGTTATTTAGTGAGCGTCGAGAGCCATCCCGACGCTCTTTTTTTGCGGGGCGAGATCCTGCAATCTTTCTTCAAAAAGTTTGGCGGAAACGGTTAAAAAATCGTAAGCCGTAATCAGCCCGACGAGTTTTTCCGCTTTAACGACCGGCAGACAGCCGATGTTCTTTTCGCGCATCAGATTCAGAGCTTCAATTGATGAAGTATCGGGCGAAATGGTGATCGGATTCATTTTCATCACATCGCGGACGATGATTTCAGGCTTACCGTTTGTCTTGCCGAGCGCGAAAAGTTCCAAAAGGTCGCGGTGCGAAATAATTCCGACCAGCCGTCCTTCGTCGTCTTCGACCGGAACGTGGCGGACGTGCCGCCAGTGCATCAGACTCGCCGCTAAATCCACGACATCTTCCGGGCGCACGGTAAACAAATCGGTCGCCATAAATTGCTCGACCGTTTTGTAATTGTCAATCCAATCGGATTTACGGGAAATTTCCGCCGGTTTCCAGAGATGCACGGGTTCGCCCGTTTCCTGATTTGCCTTCATCGCCGCCGTCAGGCTTCGCATCCGCACATTTTGTTTGGCGCGTTTGTCCATCGCCGCCAGCGAATCGAGCATCCACTGCGCTCCGGTTTTTTCAGCGGTAACGCGCTCTTCCAAAATTCCCAGATAACGCTGAATGTCGCTTTCCTTGAGTCCGACGGAGCGCAAACCGTGTCGCGCACGCGGCAGCAATTCTTCCAAAATAAGCCGCCGGACGAGATAACTTTTGCCGTCGAGCCAGACGATCTGCGATTTCAGACCGAACCGCGCCGTGCTGAAAAAATTCTGTTTTGCATCGTCAAACGACATTCTTTCGGTAACGTCGCCGAATTCTTCCGGCAGAGCGATCATTAATCCGAGGAAAAACGCGGCATTTGCCATTTCGTCTAAAACGGTCGGACCGGCGGGCAAGAATCTGGCTTCGATGCGAAGACCCGGATTGCCGTTCATTACGCCGTAACAGGCGCGATTCCAACGCCAGACAGTCCCGTTGTGCATGCGCCACGCGGAAAGCTCGGGGATTTTCCCCGCCTTCAAAGATTCAAGCGAGTTTTCTTCCAGTTCTCTGGTCAAAATTATGCGAAACCGCGCCACGTCTTCGTGGAAAACTTCGAGAATCGAATTTTTCACCCAATCTCTGCCGAAGGTTACGCGAGCCGGACGGTTGCGGGCGTGCTGCGTCGGCGAACGTTCGTCAACCGCGTGCTGAAAAAGCGCGAGCCTCGTTTCCTGCCAGAGACGATGTCCGAGCAGCAGCGGCGAATTGACCGCCGAAGCCAAGACCGGCGCGGTAATCGCCTGCGCCCAGTTGTAATATTTGACAAATTCCTTGATTCCGACCTGCAAATGAACCTGAAAACTCGTATTGCTGAATTCGATAAAAGTGTCTTGCAGATGCAGTCGCAGTTCGTCCAAACCTTTGATGTGGATGAGCCGTTCGTGTCCGTGAAGCGCGGTTAAAATCCGGTTCATCTCCATGTAGCGCGGACTCGGCGTGAGGTTTTTTTCCACCAGATCCGAAGATTGAATGGTCGGCAGAATTCCGCACAAAACCGTGTCCGCACCAAAACTTTTCGCCGATTTTTTGACGATTTTGATAACTTCGTTGATTTCCGCTTCCAATTTGCTCAGACAATCGCCCGAAAAATCGAGCGGCGTTAAATTCGCTTCGATATTAAACCGCCCGATTTCGGTGGTTAAACGCGGGTCTTTGGCTTTTTTCAGAATTTCCATGACGAGCGGCGCGGGGTGCATTGATGAATCAACCAGAAATATTTCCTGCTCCGCACCGATCCGCAAAACGCCGTCTTCCATCTGCCCGTTTTCGAGCATTTGTTCGAGAGCCTGCAGATCATTGAGAACGGCTTTTGTAAATTGCCGCATCTTGCTTTCGTCCGCTTCGGTTGAAACATTTTTTTCGCCCATAATTTTTTTATATTCGTTTGGTAATTAATTAGGTTTTAGCTTGCTTTGAAAATGTCGCAAATTATTGATTTTAGATGAATTAACTATAGATTATGAATTAAACCGGATAAAAAGAAACGAATAAATTCCAAAATAGTTAATAATTTATAGTTTATAGTTTATAGTTTTGCACTTGATTTTCCGGTACTTCATCAATTTCACTACAAAATTTTCAAAAATAAGTTCAAAGTCCTGATTTTTATCCCGAATTCAGGATAAATTTGGCTGTTTTATGCAGTATAGAGCAAATCGCGTTCCGCTTGAGTTTTTAGCTGAAAGCGACGGATTTAAGGTGTTTTTATTGAAAATTTAAGTGTCGGAAAAATAGCCGAATCCGTGAAAAAGTTCGCAATCAAATCCTGATAACTGCGAAAATTTTCACGGCAAAAGTTTTTGGGAAATTCAATGAATATGTGTGATTTTTATGTGTATGATTTAATCTGTTCTTCTTAAAACTTCGGCAACGGTCGTTAAAAGTTTTTCCGCCGCGTATGGTTTTGACAGAAAGGCATTTATATTCAAAGCATTCATTTCGGCGGTTTGTTCGGCAGAAGTCAGACCGCTGGCGGCGATGATTTTTAATTCCGGGTTGAACCGCCGGAGAGCGCGAGCGAGTGCGATGCCGTCGAGATAAGGCATCGCAATATCGGTTAAAACGAGTTTGATTTCTTCACCTTGCCGCGCAAAGACGGCGAGTGCTTCCGTGCCGTCATTGGCGGTTAAAACCTTGTAGCCGTATTTTTCAAGCGTCGCTTTGGTAATTTGACGAATATTTTCTTCATCGTCCGCCACCAGAATCAGTTCGCCGCTGCCCGTCGGATAAGGCGAGATGCGCTTGCTTTGAGTTTGAGCGGGCTGCGTTTCCGAAGCGGGAAGATAGATCGTAAATTGCGTGCCTTTGCCGACCTCGCTGTACACATTGATAAATCCGCCGTGGCTTTTGACGATGGAAAGCACGGTTGACAAGCCGAAACCCGTGCCTTTGCCGACTTCTTTGGTCGTAAAAAACGGATCGAAAATGCGGTTGACAATTTCGGGCGGCATTCCCGTTCCGGTATCGGCGACCGTCAGCAGAATATATTCGCCGACTTCGGCTTCGATCTGCATCTGAGCGAAATTTTCGTCGAGCGCGGCGTTTTGCGCCGTAATCGTTAAAGTTCCGCCGCCGGGCATCGCATCGCGGGCATTGATGCAGAGATTCATCAAAACCTGATGAATCTGTGTCGGATCGGCGGAAACAAGCCATAAATCCGCCTTGATCTCGAATTTCAGATTGATTGATTTGGGCAAAGTTTCCTTTAGAACATTGAGCAAATCCTTGACAATATGCCTGATCTGCACCGGAACGCGCTCGCCTTCGATGCCTCTCGCAAAAGAGAGAACCTGTTTGATCAGATCCGCGCCGCGTGCCGCATTTTCCCGGATGATCGCCAGCCAGTTTGCCGCATCTTCATCCAGTTCGGTTTGCTGCAGAATATCCGCCGCCATCAGAATCGGCGATAAAATATTGTTTAAATCGTGAGAAATACCGCCCGCCAGTGTGCCGATTGATTCCATTCGCTGGGCGCGCAGAAATTGATCTTCGACTTTTTTCCGCGCGGTAATATCAGTATTGATAATTAAATAATAATCGGGCTGATTCTGCTCGTTTCTGACGAGCGTCCAGCGCGTTTCGACAAAAAGCGTCTGATTATTTTTGGTAATCTGGCGGACGACCGATTTCCATTCGTCGTTTGTCTGACACGCCGTTTGCGCTTTTTCGATCTGCTGGCGGTCGCCGCCGCAGATCGTTTCGCTGATTTCCTTGCCCAGGATTTCCTGTGAGGCAAAACCGTAAATATTTTCCGCGCCTTTATTCCAATACAAAATCCGGTGATTTAGATCGCAAACCAGAATCGCGTCCTGCGCTTTATCGAGTAGTGATGCCTGCTGGCGAATCCTCTCTTCGGCGACTTTTCGTTCGGTGATGTCATAGCGAATGGCGATATATTGATACGGCTTTCCGCGCTCGTCGAGAAAGGGAACGATCGTCGTATCAACCCAATAGATCGAACCGTCTCTGGCGCGGTTTCTAATCTCGCCGCGCCAGACGTTGCCGACGACAATCGTTGTCCACAGATTTCTGATGAATTCCTTCGGATGAAAACCCGAATTGATGATGCGGTGATCTTCGCCGATTAATTCTTCCCGGTTATATTTCGAGATTTCGCAGAATTTTTCGTTGACGTAGGTGATGCGTCCGCGCTGGTCTGTAATGGCGACAATTGCCGATTCGTCCAGAGCGAATTTGATGTCGGAAAGCTCCTTGAGCGTTTTTTTGAGTTCGCTTTCGACGGGAATATTCGAATCTTCTAAAATTGCGGCGGTTTCTTTGTCCATCACTCTTTAAACTTTTAATTTTTTTACCGCGAAAAACACTAAAAACGCTAAAATTAATGTTAAAATCAATCCTTAATTCTTTCTTTTTTCGCGTCTTTCGCGGTTAATATCTTCAATAATCTTCGTAACTGATACCTTAAGGCAAAATTTCATCGAAAAAAAACTTACCGAACATCGGTCTTTTTCAGTTTATACCGCAATTGATCGCGTGAAATTTTAAGCAGCCGCGCCGCTCTCGTTAAATTCCCGTTTTCTCTTTCGAGTGCCTGCCGCGCCAGTTGGAGTTCGACTTCTTCTATCGAAATTCCTTCGGGCGGCAGGTGAAAGACATTTTCAGATTGTAAATAATCAATGGATTTTCCGTTTAGATCCGCCGGTAAATGTTCGGTCGTGACCATTTCGCCGTCCTCTAAAATCGAAGCGCGTTCGATGACGTTGCGAAGTTCGCGGACGTTTCCCGCCCACTCGCTGCTTCTGAAGATCCGCGCTGTTTCCTTTGCCAAACCCTTCAATTTTTTGCCGCGCCGTTTCTGATTCGCCTTTTCGATATAGAAATCCGCCAGCAGCAGAACATCGTCGCCGCGCATCCGAAGCGGCGGAATATTGATTTGAATGACCGACAGGCGATAATACAGATCGAGCCGAAATCGCCCGTCCGCGCTTTCCTGCTTTAAATCGCGATTGGACGCGGCGATCACGCGCACATCGAGCGATAAATCCTTGAGACCGCCAACACGCCGAAAACAATTGTCTTCCAAAACGCGGAGCAGTTTCGCCTGCAGAGCAAGTTCTATTTCGCCGATTTCGTCAAGAAAGATCGTGCCGCCCTGCGCCTGTTCAAAAAGTCCTTCCTTGCGCGTTTTGGCATCGGTGAACGCGCCTTTTTCATAACCGAAAAGTTCGGATTCGATCAAAGTTGCGGGCAGCGCGGCGCAGTTTATCGCCAGATACGGCGCGTCCCGGCGGTCGGAAGTCTGATGAATGGCGCGGGCGAAAAGGTCTTTGCCCGTTCCGGTTTCGCCCTGCAATAGAATCGTGCCGACATCCGATTCGGCAACGCGCCGCGCCAGTTCGACCGCTTTTCGCATCGGCGCGGATTCACCGATAATCTGCTCGAAACTGAATTTTCCGGCGCGTTCGCGTCGGCTCATTTCAACTTCGCGGCGAAGATTTTTCGTTTCCAGCGCGTTTCGCAGAGTTACGCGCAATTCTTCGATATTTACCGGTTTTC
Organism: Pyrinomonadales bacterium; assembly: GCA_038246645.1. Taxonomy (GTDB): domain Bacteria; phylum Acidobacteriota; class Blastocatellia; order Pyrinomonadales; family Pyrinomonadaceae; genus JAHCHG01. The sequence continues at coordinate 784 of JBBRVS010000118.1, read as the reverse complement.
CGATAAAATCGTGCGCTCCGCCGCGCAGTGCGGCAATCGTATTTTTGACATCAACATTGCCCGTCACCATTATAACGATTGCGTCCTTCCGGTTTTCTTTAATCCGCGTTAGAACATCGAGTCCCGAACCGTCCGGCAAATCAATATCGAGCAGGACCGCGTCCGGTTCTTCCGCAGCGAATTTTTCGGCGGCTTCGGCGACCGTTTCCGCCTGAACCGTCTCGTAATGCCAGGACTGCAGGGCTTTTTCCAGTGCCCAGCGAATCGAATGTTCGTCGTCAACAATTAAAATTTTTTCTTTTATTGCCATAGATTTTTTGCGGATTTTTCCAAATTATAACCGCATAAATTTATTTTGGGTAATAAGCATTTGTAAAACCGCGAAAATTTTCGCACTTATATTGGGCAAATTTTCCCTCAAGTAAAATTGACTATGCCGTAAACATCAGGGTTTTACGGCTGGCACAGGCTTTGCAAACTGTTTGAAAGTCGGATTATGAAATTATTAATTGGATATGACGGTTCGCGTTGCTCGGAAGCCGCGCTCGACGATTTGCAAAAAGCCGGATTGCCGGAAACTTGCGAAACTCTGATTTTGTCGGTTGCCGAAATCTGGTTGCCGCCGCCGTCCGCCGAAAGTAAAAAATCCAACCAATATGCCAAAGTTTTGCCGGAATCTAAACCGATTTTCAACGCTGACAAGAAAAACGACACGGCATTTTCGGAAGCCGAAACCTTTGCCTGCCACGCGCAAAAACGTCTGCAAAAAAACTTTCCGGATTGG
>JBBRVS010000117.1:0-16671 GCA_038246645.1 Pyrinomonadales bacterium | reverse complement strand
TTTGTTCGAGCAGTTGAAATTACTCTCGAAGCCACTCGCCGCGGCTCTTTGAAACTTTAGTCAGACGGTTAGCAGGCAGTAGTTCTCGACGTAAAAACTAAAACACCTAAGCAGAGAAACAAATAAGACCAAGAATTTTGCCTTCGGATTAGATGGCATCGGTGAAAATCCGTAGAAGCCACCACCAAGCCGTTACGGTTTGGTGGTGGAGTAATCACAAAGTCAGGCTTTTTTTCGATTTTTCAAAACCAGAATCAATCCGATGACGGCGAGTATAAAGCTGAAAAATAAAACGATCGCGCCGGGAATTATTCCGAATATCGCCTCGTCCCAATCCGTGCGACCGTTGGTTAACGCGGGCAAAAGAAGTGAAACGATCAAAACCAGACCGCCGAGCAGAACTCCTAAAATACCTAAAATCAAAGCTATTTTTCCGAACATAATTGTTTTTCTCCCGAATTTAATTTTTGTGCGATTTTAACACAAATTCAGATATTTAAAGCGAATAATTTCGGTTTTTAAATTCGGTAAAGTTTTAATCCTTCGATAAAGCGAAAATCCTTCGGATTGAGCGTTATTAAAGTTAGATTATTTTCCAGACAAGTTGCGGCAATGATGGAATCGGGAAGTTTCAGACCGAAGCTTTTTGAATAATTTCTGATGAGTTCGATGGCTCTTTCCGAGATTTTATTATCAAAATGAATGAGTTCAAATCCGGTCAGATATTTTTCGATTCTTTCGGCTTGCACATTATTTTTCGCCGCTTGAATCAGTTCGAGATAAACAACCGTTTCAATTGCCGCATCGAGGCTTTCGATTTCGAGGCGAATCCGCATATCGCCTTTGAAAACGGCGGTCAGGATGTTTAGATCAAGCAAATATTCAGCCATTTTTCTAAAGTTTTCGTTTCCACGAGCGGCGCATATCTTCAGCGATCTCAATCGCGGATTCCTTGCGGTCAGCCAGAAGATTCAGGATTTCTTGATCCTCCAAAAAGTTTGATTCATAGATTGCGTTTTCGAGTTTTAACAGAATTTCTTTGGCGGAATTTTGAGAAATGATCCGGTATCGGCGCGAAGTATTTTGCGGGATTTCGATAATTATTTGTCCCATAATTAAAGTAACGCCGCCCCGTCCCGGCGGCTGTTGTGAGAGCGTCCCGCTCTCGCGTCTAATCAACGCTAAAACTATTTGCCATATTTGCTGACTAAAAAACCGGCGGCAAGATGCCGCCGGGACAGCCGCCGGAACGGGACGGCGTTACATTTTTTACGAACCTTTGGTCATTTCCACGCCGCTTGCGTCGAACGAGATTTCCGTAACTGTTCCGTCCGCATTGCGGTTGTCGAATTTTGCGCCGTCGTCGTTGATCAAATGGTCAACGTGTTCTTTGCTCAAAATTTTCGTTTGAAACTTGCCTTCCGCGCGGACTTTCAGACCGGCGGCATTAAGCGGGATAAAAAACGCGTGATCGCCGAAGGTGACGCGCACGCTCTTTCCGCCGTCTTTGGCTGCCATTTCCATCCAGCAGCCTTCTTTTTTGCACGAGCGAACGATTACGCCTTCGACCGCCACGGTTTTGCCTGAATATTTTTCAGGGGTTTTCAAGGCTTTTTCGAGCGAAACTTTTTTCGTTTTTCCCGTCAAAGCCGTGCCGCGCGTGATCTTTTCGCCCGACTTTAAAGAAACTTCGGCGTTTTGTTCGCTTTTGTGAACCTTTTCGCCTTTGCTGTTTAATTCTTCGTCCTGAGCAAATGAAACTGCTGCGAAGACGAAAAGAGATAAAACGATTGTCAATAATTTTTTCATAACTTTAATTTGCCTTTTTATTTGATTTTGAAACTAAAAGATTGCCGCCTTCAACTATAACAATACTTTAACCGGCGAGCCAATCGAATTTGTAAATGTTAAATTAGAAATCGCGCATTTTTTATTCCCAATCAAACCAGGAAATTCTGATATCTTCAACTTCCAAAATGCGGTCTGATTTGTGTTTGGGCGGTTCACCGGATGCCTTCATAAATAAGATAATTATCAGATCAACTTTTTTGCCTGAAACTTTAGCCGGTAAGTTAAAACTGTAGCCGACGAAAAGATTGCGATTACAATTGGGAATATCGCCGCAATTGACGATGGGAGAAGGAAGATTTTTAGGTTTTCCATACTTTTTTTGCATCGTGCCGTATGAAATTTTAACGGGTTGCTTAAAAGAAAAATCAATTGAACCGAGTTTTTCCGGATCGTCATCGGGTGTCAGCATCAGCTTTTTAATGTTACTGCCGTTTGTCGGAAAAGGTGTCAGAAAAGTAACGCCGTATTCTTCCATTTCTTCAAAAGTTTCATCTTCCGTTTCTTCGGTTTTCGTTCGGAGAGTCCCGAGTCGTTTGACAGCTTCATTGGTAGAAAAATTAGTTTTTAATAAATGATTAACCAGTTCGATCAAATTTTCCGTCTTTTCCGGATAAAGACCTTGTTCCTGTGCAAAACTGCTCACGATAAATCCCGAAACGAATAATATAATACAAAAAAAACGACACAAAATTTTCATTTTAATCTAAAAAATTCCCCGGTAGCTTGCTTCGGGGTTTCCTTATCAGCCGTTTAAGGGCGTAAGTTCTTGTTCTTATACGCTTTCCCTTTAGAAATTGTGCATTAAGTCAGTAGCGGTTGCGTCAGCAACCGCGTCAATTACTCATCAGGGATAACGCATCGGCTCACGCCGACGCTACTGACCAATGCACAATTTCTAATGGTAAACGGTATTAGAAGCTGTTTGAAAACTCAAAAAAAGGTAACGCCAGCGTCTCGCACACCGATGGCGTTAAATTTTCAAAGAATAATACGGAGTCTGAGACCGAGACAATCTCAGGACAGCCGCCGAAACGGCAGCGTTACCACTTTTCAAATCATTTAAATAATTTCTCCATCAAAAATAGAATGTCCGGCAAATTATATCAATAGAAAACGGAATTTAACAAAAAACAATAACGATTTTGATGCCATTTGCTTTTGTTTAAATTAAAGAGTTTGAATCTGATTTAAACTCTTTAACGAACAATTTAGTAACAGAGGTTTTATAACTTTACCCATTTAGTTTTTGCTTAAAACTGAAGTTTGAGAAGATGTCATTTGTTTTTCAATAAACCTCAATTCAGGTTTTAGCTATTACTTCTCAAGCGGTTAAGTTTATTTTCCCTTTGTTACTTAACGTAAAACGCTTTGAATAAACTCTAAGATTTTAAAAGTTCCTGAAAATGAAAGTAAGGAAAGTTTTACATTTTACTTTTGAGATTAACTACATATTTAGTAAATCCCAAAATATAATTTTAAAAGGAGAATTGACATGAGAAAGTTTTTAAGTGCGGCAGTCAGCTTTTCGCTGATTGCCCTAATGCTATTAGGCGGCGTGGCTTTGCCTGTGAAAGCGTCGAGCCATAGAGAAGCCCCTTTGATTGCGGGCGATCCGCTTGCGGATAACACGGACGTTTACGCTTTTCGCAGTACCGAAGCAGGACGCGAAAATTTCGTCACATTGATCGCAAATTTTATTCCGCTCGAAATTCCGGGCGCCGGACCGCATTATTATCGTTTTGATGCCACGGTACTCTACGAAATCAAAATTGATAATACAGGCGACGGAGTTGAAGACATCAGCTATCAATTCCGGTTCAGTAATCAAATCAAAAACGGCGACACCGTTTTGGGAATGGCTTCGCCGACTGAAGCTCTGACCGGAAAAGGCGGAATTGATCCGTTAATTACTAGCCTGAGCGATCCTGATTATAATGAAGTTCAAACTTACAGTGTTACCCGCGTTGATAAAAAAACGGGTAAGAAAGGTAAGGTTTTAGCTCCGATTATTACTACGCCGCCGTCAAATATCGGTAATCGCACGACACCGGAATACGAAAAGTTAGCAAATGAAGCGATTCACACATTTTCGGGCGGTGAAAAAGTATTTGCCGGTCAGCGCGACGAAGGATTTTTCATTCCTGTCAACGAAATCTTTGATACGCTCAATCTGAGTTCAATCAAGGACACCGGCGCAAAAGATGCACTTGCCGGGTTGAATGTTCATTCGATCGCTATCGAAGTTCCGATCAGTGATCTGACAGTTTCCGGTAAAACACCGGCTTCGCCGACCGCATCAGACGCTGTCATCGGTGTTTGGTCAACCGCCAGCCGCAAGAGAGTTAATGTTCTCAACCCTTCGCAAACGAAGGGCGCGAAAAACGGTGATTGGGTTCAGATTTCACGGCTCGGAAATCCGCTCGTTAATGAAGTTGTCATTCCGTTGAAACTGAAAGACGCTTTCAACGGACTTGCACCGAAAGACGATGCGATTGCCGCGCCATTTATACTTGATCCGCAACTTGCAAAATTGCTTAAGGCAGTTTTCAAAATTGATATTCCGGCGGCTCCGCGTAATGATCTGGTAGCGATTTTTGCAACCGGAATCAAAGCCGGAAGCGTTCCGGGCGCACCTGATTTCAACACGTTTCTTTCGGACGGCAAACCGCACGAAATGATGCGTTTGAATGTCGCTATTCCGCCTACGGCTAATCCGAACAGATTAGGACTGCTTGGCGGCGATCCGGCGGGACATCCCAACGGACGCAGAGTTTTTGATGACGTAACCGACATCGCGCTTCGCGCAGTTGCCGGCGGAACACCGTTTACGCCTGGCACAAACAAAGCTCCGAATAACACTCTGGGCGACGGCGTTAGTCAAAACGACGTGCCGTTTTTGACGAAGTTTCCATATCTGGCAACTCCGCACTCGGGAAATCCGAAGAAGTAATTTTTTCTCGGAATACTCAAAAAAGGCGATTCGATTTAAGAATCGCCTTTTTACTTGCTTTCGTAAACAATCTTTCCGCCGACAATCGTCGTTAAAACTTTTGCATTGGGAATATTTTCCGGTTTTATCGTAAAAATATCATCCGACAAAATAATAATATCGGCGAGTTTTCCGACCGAAATCGTTCCTTTGACATCTTCTTGAAATTCCGCAAACGCCGAGCCGATTGTGTAAGCTTTGACGGCTTCTTCGACCGAAATCGTTTGATTCGGAATATCTTTCGAATTTGCGCGATTGACCGCCGCGTAAATTCCGTAAAGCGGATCAAAATCCGTCATCGAAGCATCCGAACCGAACGCGAGCGACGCGCCCGACGCAAGCAGATCACGGTAAGGCTGGGAATAATTAAAAACTCCGCCGAAAAAAAGATACGGCTGCATCGAAGCGATTGTATCTGTTGTCGCAAATCTTTTTATATCCTCGGTGCGCATCCGGTGAGCGTGTTCGATTCGAAAACGCCGGTCTTTTTTGCCGTTTGCTTTTTCGACTTGCTCGAAGGCGTTTAAAACTACCTGATTGGCATTGCTCCCGATAGCGTGAATCGTGATTTGCAGATCGGCTTTATCAGCCGGAATCATCATTTTTAATAAATCGGGAATAACCTCAAAATCTCCGTCGGAAAAATGTTTCAGGCAACCCCGGCGAAGCATCGCATCGCCGCCGGCGCGTTTTATTCCGCTTTCGGCAAGTTTTTTCCAGTTCGGCAAGGTTACACAGTCGTAAACCCGAGTTTTTAATTTTCCCTGTTTTTCAAGTTCGCGGAAAATTTCGATATTGTCGTCCGAATGCACGTCCTGAACGCTCGTTATTCCAAAATAAGCGGCATAATTGGTGGCGGTTTCAGCGGCGGCGGATACTTGTTTATTTGCCGGATTCGGCGTAAAAGCCTTCATAAATCTGACCGCTTCGCCGCGAAGAATTCCGGTCGCTTCGCCCGCGCCGTCGCGTTCGATTACGCCGTTTCTTATTTCTTTTGTTTTCTTGTCAAAACCCGCAATTTGCAAAGCCTTACTGTTGACGAGCGCGATTTGCGGATTTTTGTTATAGAGAAAAACCGGATTGTCCGGCGCGGCGGCATCAATCAATTCTTTGGTCGGCGCGTCGTTCGGTTTCCAGTTTTCATTGTCCCAGAAACCGCCGAGAATCCAGTGATCTTTCGGCAGAAATTGGGCGTAAAATTTGATTTTCTCGACCACTTCCTGCGGCGTTTTAGCGTCGCGCAGATTGATCGAAAAAAACTGATTTCCGATTGCCAGAAAATGCACGTGTGAATCGTTAAAACCGGGCAAAACCAGTTTTCCCGCCGCATCAATCGTTTTCGTTTCCTTGCCGGTAAGAGCGCGGATTTGTTTATTCGTTCCGACCGCTGAAATTTTATTTCCGCTAATCGCAATTGCTTCGGCTTTCGGCTGTTTTTCATCCAAAGTACGAATATTGGCGTTAAAAATTATTAAATCGGCTGATTTTGTTTGAGAGAAAATTTGAAGCGAAAAGATAAATACAGTTGTTAGAATGATTTGAAAAAACTTCTTAAAATCCATCTCAAAAATAAAATCGGCACGTTTAGTTAGCGGTCTGTGACCGCGATTGCTTGAAATTGCTGTTTCTGTCGCGGTCACAGACCGCTTGCTGAACGGTGATTTGTTATGCTTGAGATGGCTCTTAATCATTTATGGTCATTTTCTGAAAATAAACTCTTCCGGTTTTTTCATTTTTCGGCACAACGGGCTGGAATTTATTCCAAAAAGTCAGAATGCTTATGTTTCCTTTTTCGCTTTTTTGTTCCAGCGTCAAAAGCAAATCGCCTTTTTCATAATTTTCAAACATATTATCTTCGCCGTAACTTTCAAAATAAAACAAAATTTTATTGCCTTCGATCTTCGTTGTGGCGATTAGATCTTTTGAAGTTTGATAACCGTTGCTTTTGATCATCGCGATCAAACCGTCGTCCGATTCCAAAATGTCAATTTGATGCGAAATATAAATGACAGTTCCGCCCGCCGTCTTTCCGCCGTCTTCACCGAATTCATAGCTTCCGAGCCATTGATTTTGAGCATTGGCGGCAATTGAAAAAAATAACAGCAAAACTGAAAACGCAAAAAATTTAGTAACTTTTTTCATAAATTTAGTATCCTATTCAACGGATAGAATATATCAATGAAAGAAAAATATCTACAAATTTTGAGCATTGCTCTGACCGTAACTTTCGGCATTTTAATCATTTGGCTGTATTGGGCGGCGCCGAAAAATCTGGAAGAAGTTTCCGTTAAAGCGCAGACGACGTATGAAAACGTCACGACCAAAGCGCAAGTAATTACAAACACTTACGAAGTTGATAAAGCGAAATTCGGCGAAGGCTTGCAAATTTTCCGGCAGGATAATTTTATTCTGGCGCGTGATTTATTCCAACGCGCCGATCCCGAACGCCGCGATGCGAAAACGCAATTTTATATCGCTTACAGCTTTTACCGGCAAGGCTGGGGAAGATTTTCAAACGATGACGAGCTTTTTACAAAGGGGCTGGAAGAAGCAGGTCGCGTTATTACGATTGATAAGGATTTCAAAAGCGACGATGCAAACTTGCAGCTTAAAACTCCGATTGAACTGAAAAACGAATTTGAAGAAGGTTTACGCGTTACGGCAGACGATTTTAATCCGCTGAGAGTTTTGCGCGAGCGGAAATGATGAGATTATTGTTTGGAGTCCCGCCTTTAGGCGGCTTTATCTTCAGATATATTTGATTGATGATTACGGCGAAGCCGCCTAAAAGCGGAACTCCAAACTTAATAAAATGAAAACAGACTTGACTAAAACAAAAGACGACAATGATTTGCTCGTAATCGAAGGTGAATTTTTAGACATTGCGATGGTCGAAGAAATTGAAAATTCGATTGAAGAAGAAACAATCGTTTCGGTAAAAAAACAAGAAATCACAAAGATCAAAGACCAAAGACCGAAGACCGAAGCAAAAGATTCAAAAGCGTGGCTGCAATATATCGTCGTTCCGTTGATTTTCCTATTCGTAACTCTTTTGGGCGGTTTGCGCCTTGGGGCGGAAACCAGCGAATTTTTATTCTTAAAACCCGCGCTTGTCTGTCTGATTTTTGCGGTTATTTTGATCGTTTTGTTTTTTCGGGCGCGGCTGATTCAAATCGAAGGCTGGTTTTCGGAAAACTTTACGCCGCTTCAAAATACGGCAAACGCCTGCATTATGTTGACGCTTTTTGCCGCTTCGACGCAGGTTTTTAATTCCCTGATTCCCGAACAAGGGTTGCCGTTCTGGATTATCTCGTTTTTCTTTTTGTGGTCGCTCTGGACGAATCTTTTTGCGGAATTTAATACGAAAAAACTTTTAACCAGCCTGGGTAGTCTTTTCGGACTCGCTTTTATTACGAAATATTTGATCTTGTCGAGCCTGACTTCGCCCGAAAACGGCGGATTTATTCAGGCACTTTTTTCGGGAAATCTGACGAAGGAAACGATCACCTATCTGCTCGATCTGCCGAGATTTTCCAGCGGAACGGGTTATATCCAATTTTTCACACTGATCTTTTATTTGATCGGATTATTTTTGCTTTCGCCGGTTTTGGTGAGAAAAGATTAACTTTAAAAAAGGTTTCTCTTGGCGCATTTTTTACGCGTGATCCGTATTAAATTTCCTCAAATAAATCATCTTCCAATTTTTCATCGGAAATAATTTCGTAAAGATTCGGCGCACTCGTTTTGGAAACCTGTTTTTGGGCGGGAACTTGCAGGACTTTTATGCGTGTCAGACGATTATGACGTTTTATCTCGATCTCATCGCCCGTTTTTATCTCACGCGAAGATTTCGCCGCCGCGTTATTAACTTTGACGAGATTTGCATCACAAAATTTCTGCGCCAGAGAGCGGCGCAAAATCAAACGGCTTGCCTTTAAAAATAAATCCAATCTCATCATTCTTTCAATAAATAAAAAGGCAAAAGCATCAAACCAACACTTTTGCCTTTTTACTTTTTACTTTTGCCTCTCTACTTGCCCGGCTCGGTTTTTCTTTCTTCGGCAAAAAGAAGCGGCGCGACTTCCGGACGGTAGCGGTCATTGACTTTGATATAAGACTCTCCGCGCAATTTGATGAGATATTTTTTGCGTTCTTCGCCGAGAATCTCCAGTGTCATTGCCCGCCGAACGGTCGGTTCGTCGTAATAAGATTCGCTGCTCGCTTTGGTTCGATTGTCGAGGCGGATAATTTCGATACCGACATCATCAATTTCAATCGGATCGGTTACGCCGCCGGTTTGAACGTCTTTTAATCCCTCCAAAAATCTCGGGTCTAAATCCTTTGTTACAAGTGTGTTCGGAACTTTTCCCTTTGTCGTTGTCACATCAGACCGGTCGGAATTTTCAATGGCAACCGTGCCGAAATCTGCGCCGCCGCGAATTTGGGCAACAATTTGTTTGGCTTTTTCGCGCACCGCATTCGGGTCTTTTCCGGCAAAACTTAAGAAAATTTCGCTGATTTCAACCGTTTCCGGTCGGGTAAACTTCGGTTTGTTGGCTTCGAAATATGCCTTAACTTCGCGGGCTTTCCATCTGTTATAAATTGCCGAATCAACCTCGCGCTGCAAGACGAAATCTTTGGTAAACTGTTTGCGCCAAAGTTCTCTGATGTCATCCGGTTCAATGCCGCCCTGACGCATCGCGGCGTACAGTTCGTCCAGAGATTTAAGATTTAATTCCTTCATCTTTGCCAGAAAATTTTGATTAACTTCCGCTTCAATTACCGAATCATAGTCAAATTCTTTGGCTTTTTGGATCAGAAGTTCTTCATTAATGATGTTGGCGATCAGTTCGCCGCGTTTGGCATTGACTTCCGCCGTCGCCGCTTCGCGGGTTTTTCCTTCCTGAACGCCAGCCTCAATAATCGCTTCGATTTCACGATTTATCCGCGAAAGCGTGACAACGCTGTCATTGACCTGCGCGATAACTTCATCAACGACCTTAATTTCACTTTCCTGCGAAAATGCCGTAAAACTTGAAAATACTAGGATTGCAATCAAAAAAATTGCCGAATTGATATATCTCATTTGTTTTTCCTTAAAATAATTACTCGAAAATTTATATCTTTAATCGTGGTTTTATGCAACTTGACAAGTTTGATGCAGAAAAGTTTTTTTGAGTTTCTTTATAAATCGAAAATAAATGGATCAGGCGGATTTTAATTGATTGGTCTGCGAAAACCCGCTTTGATCTTAAAAGATTCAGTTTCAGAGAAATTAAACTTACATATTTTTGTGGAAAAAAACTTGATTCACACTTTTTTAAATATAAGCGGTTTTCCCCCTTTAAAACTGTTTCCATTAAATCCAATGAAAAAGAAATGTCTTAACTGCAATCTGGTAAATTTTGCGGATTCGGAAACCTGTGTTCGGTGTCGGTCAAAATTGCTCGAAGTTTCGACTTTGCCGAAGCAAAAGGGGCAAAAAGCATCGGTGTTTTCCAAAATCCTGAAACGGACGGCAATTTTTGTTGTGGTCAGCTTTTTTTCGATTTTGGCGTTTTATCTTTCGATGATTTTTACATCCGATCCTTTAAGTTATGAAGAAAAACGAGTTGTCGGAAAAGCCGTCGCCGTTTTGGATGAAAAAGGATTTTCCGACGAGGTTTTTCTGCTCGAATATTTAACGAGTTTTCGCGCCAACGATCATTGGTTGAACGCTTCGGTGGAAAAGGAAAACGCATATGCAGCAACGAATTTTCCGTTTGAAATAATGACGATTTACCCGGATTTTTTCCAGTTTTCAAGAGACGATACCGAACGCGCAGCGATTCTGCTGCACGAAGCCAAACATCTGGAAGGCAAAGACGAAAAAGAAGCCTACAAATTTGTCTGGGAAAACCGCAAACAACTCGGCTGGACAAAGGAAACTCACGGCGGTTCACCGATCTGGAGAAGCGTCAGAAAACAAACCAGAGAATACGCGCCCGAATTATTCGTCTGTCCGTTTAACGAATTTGACGATTGTACGGAAAATTAAATGCTAATGGAAAATGGAAAACGGAAAATGTAAAAAAACTGAATTGCGGCGGAATCTGAGCTTTAATAGGGTTTTAAGATTTTATATAAATTCTTAAAACGCCTGTAACTTTCAGATTCCGCATAATTTAGGGGTTTTCTAACATTTTCCGTTTTCCATTAGCATTTAATTCGGTTCGATTTTAGAAAGCATCACGGCATCGGTCAGCAGATTTCCGCGGACGACGGCGGATTGTTTGCCGCCTTTTGATTGCGAAACATTAAAAACCATATCGGGTTTGACCGATAAAAACGGCTGCGGTTTGCCGCCCGAAACCGTTTGAAGCCAAACGGTTGAAACGGATTCATCATCGGTTTCGATTTCGCGGTAAAGCAAACCTTTGCCGTCCGCCGTCCAGCGCAGAAATTCTATCGGTGAAATGTCGAAAACGGTTACGGGTTCTTCACTCTCGAACGGTCGGACGCGCACCTTTCGCTTTTTGTCTTTTTCGTCAATAAATACATAAGCGACCTGCTCTGCGTCAGGTGAATAAGCCGTTAAACTGTTGCCGAATAAAGAAAATTCCCGGATTTCTCCGCCCGCTAAAGGCACTTCGCCCATCACTTTTTTTTCGTTCTTATTCCAATCGAAAAAAACTGTCTGTTTTTCCGGGTTGAGATTGTGCGAAAACATTATGCCTTCAAACGGAGTCAGATTTTGCTGATTGCTGCCATCAATATCCATTCGCCAGATTTTCCGGTCGCCGGTGCGCTCGGAAATAAAAAATATAAAGCGACCATCGGGCGAGGCGAGCGGCTGAAAATCGGTCGAATCGTTCGGCGTAAGCTGTTGCGGATTGCTGCCGTCGGCGTTCATCATCCAGATATGCGGGCGATTATTGTCCGCCGCATCATAAATAATTCTGCCGTCGGGCGTAAAAACGGCGGTCGAATGAATATTCGATTCCTTCGAAATTTTATTTGCCTGATTCGGATTGTCGCCGGAAAAAACCGAGATATTTTTGGCAAAAAGTCTCTGCGCTGTGACGATTGTTTTGCCGTCGTCGCTCGCGCTGATGCCGAAATAAGCGTTCAAATCGTTGGTAATTCTTCGTTCTGCCGCGTCTGAAAACGAAACATAGAAAATCTGCGGAAGATTGGAAACAGGTTCGACCGAATTTATCAGCAAACCGTTGCCGTCCTTTAAAACGGCGATTTCGCTGATTTTCGGTTTGCGCGGTTTGAGAATAACGCGCTCCGCGCCGCCGCTTGCCGGAATCTCGACCAGCGACCAAAATTCTTCGCCGCTGATGACATCATATTTTATAAAAAAGATTGGTTCTACTGGGAATTTAATGGAAACAGGTCAGGTTTGCCGTAAAAAAACAGAATTGCACTTCGGAAATTCTCAAACTTTCGATAGCCTCTGCCGATTGATTTGAGTAGTTGAATCTTACCATTTAATCTTTCCGCAATGGCGTTGCTGACATCGCTAATCATGGCATCTAGGACTCCTCGTAAATGATTGGCAAACATCTCTGCCACTTTTATTACTTCGTTGATTCCGCTGCTTTTCACCGCTTGATGCCATTCTTCAAAGATTATTTCACTTTCTTCTAAGCTCTTGTTTTTGAAGATTTCCTTGAAATTCTCTCTCGCTTCCCACGCCCGACTGACCTCAAAATTTGCCTTCCTAATCAATTCAAACTTAATCCGCTGTTTCTCGGTTAAATTCTCCTCATTCTTTAACAAAGCATACCGACTATCTTTTAATTCTTCGTGTTCCTTGACCTCTCTTCTTCGCACTTTATCTATGGCTTCATTCAAATATTTGATTAAATGAAATTTGTCGTGAACGATTTCTGCCTGCGGTATTTTCTCCTCTGCCGCTACTCGAAACCATTCCCACATATCCATACTTATTTCTTCTATCTCCTTTCTTTGCTCTTGCGTCAGTCCTTTTTCCAGTAGCTTTCCACACGCTTTTTTCGTTCGATGCTCCTCTACTTCCAAGACTCTTCCACCTTCGGTATCGCTTAAAATACTCGCATACCGATGCCCTTTACGAAATGATTTCTCATCTATCCCGACTCTTTTTATCGTCCCTTTTTCTTCCTTTCGCCGCTCCATTCCGCGCTCGCTCGCGTTGTGCAGTATCCGATTGACAATATCAAAACTGCATCTCATCAACTTCATCGTTTGCGTCTGATTCATTGTCGCTAAAAGTATCTCGATAACCGCCTTCTCAAACAAATAACTATGCCTCTCGTTCTTGTCCGCCCACGGTGGAAACAGCGTTTTGACCTTTCCCTCTAGCGTCTTGACTCGTGGCAATGAGGCGTTGATAAACGTCTTATATTGCACTATGTCAAGATGTCGCCACCTCCTCGGTGGGGCATAATCATACACCTTTGCCGTGCCGATATACTCAACATAGATGTCCACCTCATCCGTTTCGGAACTACTTTCAACCTCTCTCACTTTCCACTCAGCCCCAAAATTTAACAATAACTCGAAAAATTGCTCTGTCACCATTTGCCCATTTTATCACTTACCACTAAATTCCCAGTAAAACCAACTTTTTTATACGAAAACGCGGATGATTTGTTTGCAAAACAAGCCGGAAAATACTTCGGTTTGAGAAATTCTAAAAATTATTTAAGGAGCAATTATATGGCAAAATTAGAAACTTTTTTTGAGCTGGAAGAAATAAATGTGACGGCATCGGTCGGCAGCAACGGAGTCAATCTGGAAGATGATGTGATGGTTGTGCAGGCTTTGCTGAAATACGCTTTAGCCGAACGCGGCTTTTTTCGCAAAATGACATTTTCCGAACCGACCGGAACGATGGACGATAATACCAAATCACTGATCAAACAATTTCAGAGATTCGTGCGGAAAATGAACAATGCAGATATTTCGGTTGACGGGCGGATTGACGCTCGAACCTTCCGTAAGACGCGGAATCGGCTCGCTCGGGTTGGCGTTGGAGTAAAAATCATTTGCGATTTGCGATTTGCAATTTGCGATTGGTTTGAAATCCGGCAAATTTTTTTATACAAAGCGGAAATTACAATCAATAATTATAAATTGTAAATCACATAAGTCCAGTAAATTCATAAATTAGAGGAGCAATAATAATGAAAAAAATACGACAAATACCGAAATTAACAATAGTTTTTCTGCTTTTGGCGATGAGCGTTTTCGCGGCTGATCTGAGGAACGAAGACTCAGCGCACTACGAAGTCAAGGTTCACGAAAGCTCGACCACGCGAAACACCCGGATTGACGGGAATTCGACAAGTTTAAGCATTTGCAGCAGTTGCGAGATCGAGGTCGTCGGTGTCGGCAGAATTAAAATCAGCGGTTCGGAACGCGCCGTCATTAAAAACGGCAAATTGACGAAGCAATAAAAATCTGACTTTAAAGCCGGGAGCGCATGCAGCCTGCCTGCACCGTCGCTTGAAGCGGCGGAAAAGCGTTTGAAATAAAATCAAGTTGAATGTAATCAAACGCTTTTTCGCGCCCGAAGCGCGCAGGCAGGCAAGTTGCCTGCGCTGCCGGAATCGAATCAAGGAGTAATAAAAAATGTTGGAAAAATCTTTATACGATACAAATCCGGAAGTGCAGAGCAGTTTTCGGAATTTGGTAAAAACGGCGACGCGGACTGAAAAAAGTCAGATCGTTGATGTTATTACGCCGGCTTTCAGCACCGATCCGGCGGTGCGTTGGATGTATCCGAATTCGCAGCAGTTTTTGCAGTCTTTTCCGAATTTCGTGCGAATGTTCGGCGGCAAGGCTTTTGAAACGGAAAGCGCATATTACATCGAAGGATTTTCGGCGGCATCGCTTTGGCTGCCGCCGAATGTCGCCCCGAATGAAGACGCGCTCGTTTCATTATTTAAAAACAGCGTTGACTGCCGGATTCAGGACGAATTGTTTTATGTTTTCGAGCAGATGGGAAATTTTCACCCGAAAGAGCCGCATTGGTATCTGCCGCTGATCGGTGCCGATCCGGCGCAGCAGGGAAAAGGGTACGGTTCGATTTTGATGCAGCACGCGCTTATGCGTTGCGACCGTCGCTCGATGAAGGCGATTATCGCGTTCGTGCTTTTCTGCAATTTGCCGGTGAAGAAGCCAAACATATTCAGCTTTTCAAAATCTTCAGCGAAGAATTTCAGAATAATTTCGGTTCGCCGTGCGCGGTCATCGGTCCGCCTGCGGAAATTGCCAAAGCCGTCTTGTCGCATCAGCCGCCGGCGGTTGCCTTAGCTATTTTGCATATCGAATGGATGACGCAGCGGCATTTCGTTGAAAGCGTCAAGGACGATCAGGAGCTGGACGCGCAATTTAAGAGCCTTTTGAAACATCACTGGCTCAAAGAAGCGCAGCACGCCAAGCTCGATGCGATGATGGTCAAATCACTCGCCGACGGGATGAGCGCGGAAGAGATCGAAAAAGCCGTTGACGAATATCTGGAAATCAGTGGTTTTCTCGATGAAGGCGTTCGCGGGCAGACGATTTTTGATCTCGAAGCGTTTGAACGGGCGACCGGAAGAAAATTAAGCGAGCGAGAACGCGAAGATTTTATTTTTATTCAGCATCAGGCAAACCGCTGGACGTATCTCGGAACGGGAATGTCGCATCAGAAATTTCTGGAAACGCTCGAGTATTTAAATCCCGAACAGAGAAAACGGATCGAAGAAATCGCGCCCGTTTTTTGTTAATCAATTCGCCGGGAGCGCAGGCAGCCTTGCCTGCATTGAGTGCAACAGGGACGAAAAAGCGTTTGCATAGAAATCAGGTTTATTGAAAGCACAGGCTTTTTCGCGCTTCCGCGCTCATGCAGACTGGCAGTCTGCGCTCCGGTCTTACGGAAATATTTATAAATAAAGGAGTAATAATTTTTATGTTTGATACAAAAGTACAAGAAATAACACTGGTCAACGGTGTTAATGTTGACGAATTAGTCGGCACGATTGAAGCCGTCAAAGAACAGCCGGAGCTGGCAAAAATGCAGTTTCGCGCCGGTAATGAATGAGATAACGGGTTCGCACAACCGGACGAGCATCAACGGCGTTTATGGTGCGGGACAGGAACACGTGCGCCAAAAGACGTTTGTGCTGGAAAAGGATGAGCCGGAATTTCTGCTCGGAACGGACATCGGAGCAAATCCGGTCGAACATCTGCTGGCGGCTCTGGCGGGTTGTCGGACGACGACGCTCGTTTTTTTCGCAGCGGCGGAAGGCGTTCAATTAGATGAAGTTACGTCGAAAATTGAAGGCGACGGCAGTCTTTTGGGTTTTCTCGGACTCGATGTGAATATGCGGATGGGATTAGATGAAATCCGCGTCACATTCGATATCAAATCCGACGCGCCCAGAGAAAAAATTCAGGAACTTGTCGAACTGGCGCAAGCGCGTTCCGGCGTGTTTGATATGCTGACGAACAAAACGCCGGTTTCGGTGCAATTGACATAAATTAAAGAAAGGCGGGAAACCGGATTTCTTTCAGCAAAAAGCTACCTGCTTTCGGTTTGCCCGAAAGCAGGTAACAAAAAGGAGTAGTTTATGAACACGATAGAATTAACAAATATTCCCGTCAAACAAGCCGAAGTCAACGGAACGAAGCTGGCTTATATCGAGCAGGGAAGCGGTGAAACGATAGTTTTTATCCATGGCGAGGTCAGCGATTTTCGCACCTGGATGGAACAATTCAGCGCGTTTTCAAAGGATTACAGAGTCATTTCCTACAGCCGACGCTCTCATTATCCGAACGAAAACGATTCAAATTACACACGCGCTTTGCATACTTCG
>JBBRVS010000116.1:0-16688 GCA_038246645.1 Pyrinomonadales bacterium | reverse complement strand
CATGGCGAGGTCAGCGATTTTCGCACCTGGATGGAACAATTCAGCGCGTTTTCAAAGGATTACAGAGTCATTTCCTACAGCCGACGCTCTCATTATCCGAACGAAAACGATTCAAATTACACACGCGCTTTGCATACTTCGGATTTGGTCGAATTCTAAAAGACTTTAAATCTCGAAAAAGCGCATCTCGTCGGGCATTCCTACGGCGCGTCAATCGCTTTGATGGCGGCTTTGGAAAACCCGGAGCTCGTCGAAAGTCTGGTTTTGGGCGAACCGAGTCCTTTTCCGGAACTTTTTGACGAAGAAGGAATGCCGCTTTTATCCGGGCAGAAAAAAGGTTTTGACCTTGCCGTTCGGCTGGCGAGGATCGGCGATAAGAAAACGGCGGTCAGAGAATTTCTGCATACCATCGTCGGAATTGATGTTCTGGGATTATTGCCCGCGCCGCGCCGCCGCGTCGTTTCGGAAAATGCCGGAACTCTCCTGCCGATGCTGCAAAATTATTACGATTCGCCGGTCAGCGGTGAAGAATTAAAAAACGTAAAAACACCGACTTTGCTGATTACCGGCGAACTCAGTCCGGCAATTGCGCGGCTTGGCAATAAAATGCTCAAACGCTCTTTGCCGAACGCGGAGATCGCCATTTTGAAAGGCGTGTCGCACGGTTTGCAAATGGAAAATCCGAAAGGTTTTAATCAAATAGTGGAGGATTTTCTGGCTATTAATAAAAATACTGCTGATCCGGCGAAAAAACAGCAATTATACGAAGCAATTTTTTAAAAAGAGAAATCTAATGAACTGTTTCGCAGTTAGTTTTTTAACTAAAAGTTTTAGAGTCTGTTCAAATTTTGAAATTTTGTCTGTTTTTGTCGCTGAAAGCGACTTTTTCGGATACTTAAACAGACTCTAAAGTATTATTGTCTAAATATGCCTTCCAGTGTTTTTGTTAGATCTTCTTTGAGATTATTTCCCTTCGTCAGATAAAAATCCGCCGGATAATTATCTTCATTGGCGGCATCCTCTTGATTTAACCCGCTTAAAATAATCAACGGAATATGCTGTTTTTCCGGCGTTTGGCGCAAGATGCGGCATAGATCAAAACCCGTCATATTCGGCATTACGGCATCGGTAACGACCGCGTCAATCTCATTAGCGAGTGCGATTTCCAATGCTTCAAGCCCGTCTTTGGCGGAAAAAATCTCGTAATTTTCCCGCCTTAAAACTACTTCCAAAAAACGGCGCATCGAGTCGTCATCTTCAGCCAGTAAAATTTTCCCGTTATTTCGGGTCTCAGATGTATCAGCAATCATAATTTTCCCGTGTTTAAATGGTTCGATTTGCGGGTTTTAGAAATTATTACAGGGTTTTGAAAATTGCTCTGATGAAAAGTAGATTAAGAAATTTGCCAACCTTTTATCAATAAATATAAACTAAATCGGTTTAACTAATCGGACAAATAATAAACTTTAGTCGAATGTTAAGCAAGCGGTCTTGTGACCGCGACACTTTTTGTTATAAAAAACGAATATTTTTCAGTAGAATATTTTTGAATTTTTTCAGATAGATTTATAAATGTACGAATTTGCAGTAACACCGGCGGTCACGCAGATGCGCCGTCCGGGTGTGATAATTACGGAAATCGCACCGCAGTCTCTGGCGGAAGACTTGGAACTCGCCGCAGGCGACCGGATCGTCCGCGTCAACGGCAGACCCGTGCGCGATTATCTCGATTTTCGCTTTCAAACTTCGGGCGAAACCGAGATGACCTGGCTCGTTCGCAAGACGAACGGCGAAACCTGGGAAATCGAACTCGACCGCGAAGAAGGCGAGGATTTCGGTTTGATGTTCGAGCAGATCGTCCCGCGCCAGTGCGCCAACGAATGTCTTTTTTGTTTTTGCAAGGGAAATCCGGAAGATGCGCGCCCGTCGCTTTTTGTCCGCGACGAGGACATTCGTCTTTCGTTTCTCTACGGAAATTACACGACTTTAAGTTCGATCACGCCCGACGAAATGAACCGGATTATCGAGCAGCGTCTTTCGCCGCAATACGTTTCGATTCACGCGACCGATCTGAAAACCCGCGCTTATCTGCTCGGAGTCGAAGAATCTCGCGCCGATATTTTTGATAAATTAAACAGACTTCTCGAAAACGACATCGAAATTCACGCGCAAGTCGTGCTTTGTCCCGAAATCAATGACGGCAAAATCTTGGAAAAAACCCTGCGCGATCTCGCTTCGTATTTTCCGAAAGTCGTCTCAACCGCCGTCGTTCCGGTCGCTCTGACGCGCTACAACAAAGACGAGCGTTTAACCCGCGTTACGCCCGAATTTTGCACGCGAACGATCAGGGAAGTCGAAAAACTGCAAAAGGAATTTCGTAAAACTCTCGGCGTAACTTTTGCCTTCTTAGGCGACGAAATTTATATCAAAGGCGGCGTTTCCGTTCCGACGAAAAGACATTACGGTAATTATCCGCAAATCGAAGACGGTGTCGGAATGATCCGTTCGTTTTTAAATCAATTTGAAAATCTACTTAAAACAGTTCAATGTTCAAAGTTTAAGGTTCAAAGTTTTTCAATCGGAAAAAACGAAAACGTGCGAACTCACGAATTGGCAATGATCCCTGAGATAAACAATCAAAAATCAAAAATCAAAAATCAAAAATCTCTCAACGGCACGATCTTGACGGGCGAAATGTTTGCACCGATTCTGCGCGAACAGATTGAAAAATTGAATAATTTAATCGGTTCAAAATTGACGGTTTTAGCCGTTCCGAACACCTATTTCGGCGGCGATGTGGCGGTTGCCGGACTGCTGACGGGAAAAGATTATCTTGCCGTCAAAGATGAGATCAAAGGCGATTTCGTGATAATTCCGAAACACACGATAAAATCGGATGAGCCGATTTTGCTTGACGGAATGCAGTTTGACGATCTAAAGGCGCAATTCGACGTGCCGATCTACGATTTGGAATTGGAAGAATTGATCGAAATGATTCTGGAGAGAAATTGAAAATAAAAAAACAGGATATTTGAATCCTGTTTTTTTATTGAAGAATTATTTCTTTTTAGCGCGCGGTTTTCTTTTGCGGTCGCTGCGTTTTTTGCGCGGCTTTTTGATCGAAGCTAAAGCAATATGGCGCGTTTTCAGCAAGAGACTCAGATGCTGATGCGATAATCCGAGCAGTGTCGCCGCTTTTGTAACCGCGCCGTTCGTTTCGTTAAGAGCCTGTGTGATAAAGCCGGCTTCAAATTGTAAAACCACTTCGTTCAGAGAAAAATTTTCCCACTTAGATTCCGATGTCTGCTTAAGACAAATTTGTTCGGCATTTACTAACCGTTTTTGAATTGAAGACCGGTTTGTGTCCGAAAGAAGTTTCGAGGCATTTTTGTAAAGCTCCTTTTTTTCTTCGACGGACAGAATCGTCTGCAGTTCTTCGATCTGCGTCAGCATTGCCAAACCGGCATTTACCGAATCGTTGACATAATTTGCCGCTTCGATCGCTTTTTCAAAAGATTCTTTAGCGTCCGGATATGATCCCTGTCGTGCAAACACGGTTCCTAAAGTAGTTAAAGATTCGGCAAGCGAGAAATATTCATCGCCGCCCATAAACAATTGAACCGATTTTTGAGCAAAAAGCTTGGCTTCGATAAATTTGTTCTCTTCCAGATAAACCCGTGCTTTCGTATCAAAAACCGAGGCTAATCTCCCGGAATCATTGAACACGCTGAACAAATTTATCGAATTATCGAGATGTTCATGAGCGTTTTCAAAATCATTAATCGAAAGATACAGAAAACCGAGGTTATTTTCGACAATTGCTTCATAACGCTGATGATTGGCTTGGCGATAATGATAACTGGCTTTTTGGTAATTTTTGGCGGCATCTTCGGCAAAAGGTAAATTTCCTTCTTCTTCAAAAAGAAGTATGGATACCAAACCTTGATGAAAATACAATTTTCCCTTTAACAGATCATCACCCTCTGCATTTATTAACGGCTCGGCTTTCTTTAGAAGGGAAACAGCTTTTTTGTATTTGCGTTTAGAGATAGCGACATTCACCAATCTCAGTAAAATTTTTCCGCGCAAAGTGTAATTTTCCGCCGGAACATTTTCTAAAGCCTCTTCCAAAAAAGTTTGAGCTTCCGAAAAAGCACCTTCGCGCCAGTAGCAAACGCCTAGATCGCTGTAAGCTTCGGCAATCTTTTCTTTACCGGCAAAACTCTCAAAAATCCTGATTCCCTCGCCGATTAAATCTTTGGCTTTTTCCTGGCTGCCTTCGATTTGGGCGGAACTGCCGAGCCATCCGGTCAAAGCACCGATTCTGACTAAAGCTTCGGCTTTTGCCGAATCGGGGAAATCTTCGAGATTCGGTTTTTCGCCGATCCCTTGCCATATATCACCCAGCACCGTGATTGCCGATTCATAATCTCCGGCATCTTCAAACCCTTTAGCCTGAAGACACGCCTCAATATATTCGGGCTGGTAAGTAATAAAATTTTGCGAAATTGTCATTTGGTCGTACATAATATATGTTCTAATTCATTGCAATCGGTTTTGCAAGCTGTAAAATCAAAACTGAACATTTATTGTTCATAATTTCAAATAAAAATTGGAGATAAAAATGAAAAACTTAATTAAAAAATCAATCGCTACATTCATCCTTCTGACGGTTTTCACCATCAGTGCTTTAGCTGAATGTCCGGCACCGCCTCCGCCGTGTGGAGATATGCAATGCCCGGCACCGTGTTTATTTGATGGAGCAACCACACCGGAAGCGAAAAATGATAAAGATCAAGAATCAGGTGATTTAAGCAGCATTATTATAGAAATGTTTGAAAAAATCGGTTTCTTGTTTTAAGTAAACTGTAAAAATTAAATTTTTCAAGTTGCAAAGTCCGGCAACCCGGTTATTTGTGTGTCTTTTTTAATGTATATTTAATATGTTTGTTTTGCAAACGGCTTTGCAATTGACACTTGAAAAATTTAATGCTAATATCTAAAAAATTTGAATGGTTTATTGCTTATTAATTTTTAATTTCATTTAAGAATTTTGTCTGAGTTAATTTAATAAATTCACCCCTCGTGATAACTCCTTTGCAATAAACTAAACATTTAAACTCCCCCTTTTTCCATAAACTATTTTTGGATTAATTTTATTTCAAAAAGTTTCTTCCATTCTTTTCCCGTGACAAAAATTCTGTCGGTTGCTTCGTCATATGCGATGCCGTTCAGCGTGTTTTCGCCGTCATTGTCATCATCCGGCGAGATGTCGGCTAAATCAATCCATCCGACGACTTTCCCGCTTTCAGGATTTATTCGCGCAATATAATTCGGTTTGCCGATGTTCGGCAGACGACCTTGCGTCGTGCCGGTCAGGGTTTCTTCCGAATGCCAGATATTTGCCCAGATTTCGCCTTTGACATATTCGAGTTCGTTCAGCAAAAACAGAGGTTTGCCGGTTTCCTGCAGAACTGCGACGGTGCGCGTTACATTAAATGTTTCGGGATCGAGAAATCTGAGGATATGAGTTCCGTCGCTCATTATCAGGTTCGTGCCGTTGTGCGTTAAACCCCAACCTTCGCCCTGATAGCGAAATTCCTTGATCGGATTAAAGGTTTCTAAATCATAGACAAAAGCGGTATAATGCTGCCACGTGAGTTGATATATCTTGTCATTAAAAATAGTCATCCCTTCGGCAAAAAACTCCTTTGCAACATCTTTTTTTTGCACGACTTTACCGCTTTCCAGTTCGACTTTTCGCAGACTCGATCTGCCATATTCGCCGGTGCTTTCATACAAAAAACCGTTGTGAAAAATCAATCCCTGCGTAAAGGCTTTGTCATCGTGTTTAAATGTATTTACTATTTCGTAGGTATAAACAGGCACGGCTGATTTTTTTTCGGTTGAATTTGATTTGTCGGCGACATTTGCATTGATGTTCGCAGTATTCGTTTTTGTGTCGCAAGCCAGATTGAAAATTACCAATAAAATTATAAAATAAATTCGCATATTTCTACTTTTTCAATGCTTTATCAATCGCATTTTTAAAACTTTGAGCGGAAAGCGTTCGCACCTTTACGCCGTTGACAAAGATCGTCGGCGTTCCTGAAACTCCGTATTTCGTGCCGTCAGCCAGGTCTTTTCTGACCTCTTCGGCAAATTTTTCGTTTTCCAAGTCTAATTCAAATTGCCGGATATTCAAACCCGCATCAGACGCATATTTTTTTAACGATTCAGCGCCGAGACTGTCCTGATTTTTATACAAAATTTCGGTGTATTCAAAAAACTTCCCCTGCGCGTTGGCGGCATTGGCGGCAAGGGCGGCGCGAAAAGCGTTGTTATGAATAGTCATTAGCGGAAAATCACGGACGACGAACCGAACCTGACTGCCGTATCCCGAAATAAGTTTTTTCAAGATCGGATGCACCGAAGCGCACGTCGGACATTGAAAATCCGAAAACATTACGACCGTAACCGGAGCGTTTATATTGCCCTGCGCCGGATCGTCATCGGCGGAAACATTTTGCACGAACGGCGCGGGTTCTTCGAGCAGAATTTTCGCGTTGTATTTGGCAAATAATTTATTTCTCAAACCGCTTTCGAGTTGTTCGCGCTCTTCGTTGGAAAATTCGCGCATTTTATCGGTGATCTCGCGGGCGATCAAATCTCCCGCACCGATTCCGAGCGATTTTGCTTCGGCGGAAACTAATGAATTAAAAACGACTTCTTCGAGTTCGATTTTGATCCGGTCGTAAAAATTGCCCTCAAAATCGGCGAGTTGCGGTTTATTGTGATCGTCAAAATCTTTGACCGTAATTTGTTTGCCGCCGATATTTGCTAAAACATCGGTTATTTTCAAATTCGGGGCATTGACATCCTTTGCGAGCGCGATCTTATGTTTTGCTTTTAACTGTGAAAAAAGACTGTCGTAGGCTTTTTGTTCGGGTTCGCGGCGTAAGAATCCGATGATTTGCAGGCGCACGTCGTCCAGCGTTTTATCGCCGATCTGGGCGCGGTTCGCTTCATAGATAGCTTTTATCTGCTCATCCGAAGGCGTTGGAATCTTGGCGGAAATTTCGGTTTCGATCAGCTGTTCGACCGAAATTTTGCGACTTTCGGCTTCGGCTTCTAAAAGGATTTCGGTAATTTGTTCATTTAAAAGCGCGACTCGTCTTTCGGCAAGCGATTTCGGGAAGTTTGTAAAAATTTCCGACGCGCTCGAAGGCAAATCTTTTGAAGTGATTTTTATGCCGTCTGCCGCTGCCAAAATCTTGTCGGTATTTTGCGAAAGAGCCGAAAATGAAAAAAACACCAGACAAAAAATAATTGTAAAATATTTCATAAGAGTTTTAATCGCTGTATTTTATCAAATCTTTTCCGATTCGCACAGCTTCCGTTTTTTCCGGTTCGCCGAAAATTTCGGGATGAAAGATTTTTGCCAGAATTTCGGCACCGTCAACCACTCGCGGCGCGGGGCGCGAAAAATAAGAACCGGCATCGAGTGCCCAGATTTGATCGTTTTGAAAAGCCGGAAGTTCCTGCAAAAAAGACGGAAAAACCGTATCGGGCAGTTGCCGCAGAATATCCTTTATATAGTAACCGCACGGAATTAAAACTAAAATCTCCGGCTTTGATTCAAAAATTTCTTCAAAAGTTGTCGTCACGCTTTTTTCGCCCGTCTTTCCGAGCAGACAAATTCCGCCCGCCAATTCGACCTGCTTCGGTGTCCAGTGTCCGGGCGCAAACGGCGGTTCGAGCCATTCGAGCATAAAAACGCGGTTCGATTTTGGATTTTGGATTTTGGATTTTGGATTTTTCTCGTAATTCTCAATGCGTTCACGAATTTTGTTCAGACGATTTTGTAAGTCTTTAACAACTTTTTCGGCTTTTTCCGATACGTTGCAGAGCTTGCCGACGGTTTTGATGTTTGAAAAAATATCCGCGATCGTATTGGGTTCGAGCGAAATGACCTGTGCCTCGGCGACATACATTTTTGCGGCTTTTTCGACCGTTTTGTAAGAAACCGCGCAGACTTCGCAAAGTTCCTGCGTAATGATCAAATCGGGTTTTAAAGCTTCGAGCATTTTTTCATCCAGATCATAAATCGAGCCGTGTCCGTCGAGATTCGAGCGGACGGCGTGATCAATTTCCTTGCTCGTCATCGTTTCGTGCGAAATCCGGCTTTTTGTTAAATGCGGAAGATTTTTAATCGAAGCCGGAAAATCGCATTCGTGCGTAACGGCAACCAGATTTTCTTCCAGACCGAGAGCGCAGACGATTTCGGTTGCCGAGGGTAAAAGGGAAACGATTCTTAATTTTTTTTCAGGCATAAATATAGTGAAAGCGAGTTTCGGTTCGATGTCAAATTTCTGACACTATCCGCCAAAAAAATATGAATTATGAGTAAATTGTAAAAATTGACAAAAAAAGACTTGCATCGTTTAACAATGTTTTGATATGATGCTTTAGGAGTTTCGATGTGTCAATAGTATGACGAAACTTTTCTTTCCATAATAAACAACTAAAATACAAAAACTCATTGAGTTTAAGTTCATAGTTCCCTGTATTACAACAGTTAGATAACAGATAGTGAGATTAAAAATATTATTACCGCGAAAGTAAAAGCCTTGCATTACGGATTTTTAATCAAAACATACTCAGATTTTTTATCTTGCTGAAAAATTATGCAAATTAAAAAAAATAAATAATTCTATTTTTGAAAATCAAGTTGAAAAATTTGGTTTTCTGAAGTTTTTTTTGTTATCAACAAATTATCGGTAACACTCAGAAATACTCAAGTTACCTGAATTTCTCCTACATTTAAATCAAATAAAAAAATGGAAGTTAAAAACTATTCCGTACGGCGAAGGTGCCGTTTGCCCCCGGGATTATTTTTAGCGACTTAGGAGAAACAAATGTTCAAATTAAATTCATTCGATAAAATAAAAACCTTAAAGATTTTGGCTCTTTTAATTGTTGTTGCCGGATTTTTTTCATTAATCAGCCAAACACAGGCAAGCGGAGTGATAACCGGAACGGTTTATATTGATTACAATATGAATGGCGTAAATAACACCAGCGGTGCCGCGCCGAATTTTGCGATTGACAGCGGCGCGGGCGGCGTAACGGTTACGGCTTATGATTCAAGCGGAACATTGCACGGTACGGCAACGACAAATTCAAACGGCACTTATACATTAAATGCGACCGGAACAGGTCCGTATCGAATCGAATTTACAAATTTACCGTCAGGTTATTTTCCAAGCGAAGTCGGCGCAAATAATGCGACGAGCGTCAGAATCGTGCCGAACGGAAATTCTTCAAACATAGATTTCGGCATCGTCCGACCTGATGAATATTGCCAGAATAACCCGGATATTATAACTAATGTCTTTGCCATCGGAAACTTTGACTTACCTGCCTTTGCCAAGTTTCCGTATAATTACTCGGACGAACTCGACGGCAGATTAAACAGCGTTGACCCGACCAACTGGACGACTGCGCCTTCACGAACGGCACTCTTAAATCCGACGGGAATCGGATCAATCAACGAAGTCGGCGCAACCTTCGGCGTGGCGTTTGACAGCCGCAATGACAGATTTTTCGCTTCCGCCTTTCTCAAACGCGGTGCGGGATTCGGTTCGCTTTCAGGCGAAAGCACGGGCGCCATTTATTACCTCGCCAATACGAGTTCAGCTACGCCGACAACCAATCTTTATGTAGATTTAAATGCGGTTTTCGGTGCAGGAACTGCCGGAGTAAATCCGCATCCGGCGGCAACTACGACCGATTGGACGGACGATGCGGCAACCATTCCGCTGGTCGGCAAAAGAGGTCTGGGCGGTTTGAAACTTTCGCAGGACGGAACAAAGCTTTATACGGTAAATCTCAGCGACCGCCGTTTATACGTGATTCCGACGAGCGGCGCGTTAAATTCGACGACCATCGAACGCTACAATATTCCGACGAGCGGTCTGACGACTTCCGCCGGAAATTGCAATTCAGACGACGTTCGTCCGTTTGCCGTCGGCAGAGACCGCAGCGGACAACTCTATGTTGGTGCGGTTTGTTCGGCGGAAGCGGAAACCACCAATAATAAACTTCACGCCTATATCTGGCGGTTTAACGGTGCGACCTTTTCATTGGTTGCCAATAATAATCTGACATTTACCAGAACTGCGGCGACGAGCGAACCGGCAACCTGGACGCGTTGGGCAAATAATCTTTCAGGGCTGAATATTCCGAGACCGACGCTGACCGATATTGAATTTGACGGCAACGATATGGTTCTTTCGATCCGCGACCGCTATGCCGATCAGGTCGTTCTGCCCGATTATCTACGCGGTTACGGCGATATGATGCGCGTTTGCGACAATAACGGCACATTCGTTTTTGAAAACAACGGAGCTTGCGGCGGTATTACAACGCCCGTTCCTACAGGCGGAAATGCCAATTCAGGACCGGGCGGACGGGAATATTATTATGACTTTAACGGGGATGGTCGGGAAGAAGGCGCACTCGGCGGGTTAACTCAAATTCCGGGTTATAATCACGTTCTCTCCGCGCATTACGATCCGGTTACGTTCAATTCAGCCGGAACACGCGTGACCAATTATTACACCGCCGGAGTTCAGCGATATAACAACCGAACGGGCGTACTGACCGGAGCGTATGACGTTTATCTCGATGCCGATCCGGGAAATTTCGGAAAAGCGGGCGGGGTCGGCGATACGGAAGCGTTATGCAATGCCGCGCCGCTGCAAATCGGCAACCGCGTCTGGAATGATGCGAATGGCAACGGAATTCAGGATGCCAACGAAAACGGCATTCAAAATGTCGGTCTCCAGCTTTGGGCGGACACCAACGCCGATAATACGGTTGACACGCAGATCGGTGCGGCAAATTCAGACGCAAGCGGAAACTATATTTTCGGCGGCGCGGCAAATACGAATCTTTCGAACTACGTCTGCGGAACAACGCCGGGAACAGCCAATGCTCAGGTAAGTGCTTCGGCAAATGATGCCACACAATCAGGAACTGCGGTTACTCTAAATGGAAATTCTCTAAGACTTGCCGGAATAACGGCAACCGGAGTGCGTTTTACCGGTCTTAACATACCGCAGGGCGCGACCATCACGAATGCCTATATTCAATTTACTTCGGACAACTCGACATCAAGCAACAGCGGTTCGCCGACAGTTATGATTCAGGGTGAAAATGTTAATAATGCCGCACAATTTACTACCGGAAGCAATAATATTTCAAATCGTTCGAACACGACGGCTTCGGTCAATTGGGCGATTCCGTCTTGGGGAACGGCAAACCAATCCGGTGCCAATCAAAGAACTCCGGCGTTGACTTCGGTCGTGCAGGAAATAGTCAATCGTTCGGGTTGGGCGAGCGGCAACGCGATGGTCTTTAAGATTACGGGCGGAGGTTCTGACAGACGCGATGCGGAATCATTTGACGGAAATTCCGGCAGAGCGGCGCAGTTGGTCGTCGAATACAGCGTTCCGGCAAGTTGTCAGTATAAACTTGCACCGGGAACAAATTACGAAGTTCGCATACCTGCAACAAATTTTAACAGCGGACAGGCGTTGAATAATTTTTCGCCGACAGTTGCCAATGCCGATGTCGGCTTGAACGGCGTGAGCCGCGATTCAAACGGGTTATCTTCGGCAAATAATCAAGTTGTTGCGCCTGTTACGACCGGCGGCATCGGTGCAAATAATCACACGATTGATTTCGGTTTTCTGACGGGTTCGGTATATTCAATCGGCAATCGCGTTTGGTTTGATACGAATAACAACGGAATTATTGACGCAGGCGAACAGGGAATCAGCAATATTACGGTTAGTCTGTTTCTCGATGCCAACGACGATGATCTGCCCGATGATCCGAATTCTCCGGTTCAAACCGTCACGACGGATGCGGGCGGTTATTACCGCTTCGACGGTTTGACCGCGAACAATTACATTGTTCGCGCCAATCCGACAAATTTCGATGCGGGCGGAAGACTCGAAAGATACAGAAATACGGTGAGTATCAATCTGCTGCCGCTCGATTCGAGCGGTGCGGCGGTCAACGCGGAAAACGGCTTGAATACTTCGGGCGCGTTGAATAATATGACGACCGAAGGAATTATCAGTAATAAACTGGCAATGAACGGAACATCCGCGCCGATGTCGGAACCTGATATTCCCGCTCTGGGCACATTCGCCGGACAAGGTGCGCTCGACAGCCGCGCCGATATGACGATTGACTTAGGTTTTTACACAATATGTCTGACCGGCACGCTTTGGAATGACACGGGCGCGGGCGTGAGCAATAACGGAATCTTAAATAACGGCGAAACCGGAATTCCGTTTGTCAGAGTTCAGCTTTTTGATTCCGGCAATGTTGAAATTCCGGTCGGTCCCGACGGAAAACTCGGAACTGCCGACGACGCGCCCGGCGGTTCATTCAGCAATAATGCGGGAAATTACAGTTTCTGCGGAATGCCGCCGGGAACTTACCGCGTAGTCGTTGGCGGCGGCGGAACTTCCAGCACGCCGACTTCCGTAAATCCCGACGACAACATTGACAGCGATGACAACGGGTTTCCGGGAACAAGCACTTTTGCCGGCAGAACCGTTTCCGGTCCGGTCGCCTTAACCGCCGGAAATGCCGGAGCGCAGAATAATAACACGGTTAATAATTCGGATGGTTCCACGTCGAATCCGACGGTTGATTTCGGATTTATCGTCGCGCCTTCTTTTGTCAAATTAGACGGTTTCGATGTCTTTATTGACGGCGCGGAAACGGTCATCAAATGGTCAACCGCCGAAGAATTCGATAATCTCGGCTTTAATGTTTATCGTGAAGTCAATGGAAAACGCGAGTTGGTCAATCGTGCGCTGATCGCGGGCGGTTCGCTGAAAACAACCGCCAATCTCGTAGCAACGGGCGATTATTACAGTTGGACGGACAATAATCCGAAATCGGGCGCAATTTATTATCTCGAAGACATTGATATGAAAGGGAATTCGACGCTTCACGGACCGGTGTCGCCGAAGATCAAATTCTCGCCGAGCAGTCTGCAAAAAGATGCTTTGTTGCTGACCGATTTAAACAAATCCGACAATTCTTCCGAAGCAAAAGAATTTGTCGGCAGGGAAAAATCTAACGAAAGCGAAACGCCGCAATTGAATTCTTCAAACGGAGATCGCCAAAAACAAATCGCCGCAACGGACGGAGTAAAAATCTCGGTCAAACGCGATGCGTGGTATCGCGTAACTGCCGCGGAATTGCAATCAGCCGGATTTAATCCGAATTCAAACAGGGAATTCTGGCAGCTTTTTGCAAACGGCGAGGAAGTTCCGTTCAAACTGAATTCCGACGGTTCAATCGAATTTTTCGGAACCGGAAACGATAAACTGACCACCGACACGAAAATTTATTATTTGATCGAAGGCACTGAAAGCGGTCAGCGAACAACCGAAATCAAAGGCGGAAGCTCCGACGGCAGAAACGAAGCGCAAAGTTTTCAAGCGACAACCGTCCGCGAAGACCGCCAGCTTTATTTTTCTTCCCTCTTAAACAACGAAGAGAAAAATTTCTTCGGCGCATTGGTTACGGCAACATCGCCGACATCGCAAACAATTACGGTTCGCCAGTTAGATAGAGAAGGTCAGATAACTCTGCGCGTCAAACTGCAGGGCGTGACGGCGGGAAATCATCTGGTTAGTTTGCGGCTTAACGATTTTGATCTGGGAACGATAAGTTATGCCAATTTAGAAAACCGCGCCTTCGAATTCGATTTGCCGGTAAATTCGATTACGGAAGGCGAAAATCAAATCCGACTGCAATCGGTCGGAACGGGCAGTGATGTGAGTCTTGTAGATTCGATCAGTCTGAGTTATCCGCGCCGATATATTGCGGTTGACGGCAAATTGCACTTTACGGTTCCCGCCGGACAAAGCGTTCGCGTCAGCGGTTTTAGCAGAGAAAACATAGATATTTTCGAAATTGAAAACGGACGCGTCGAACGGCAGATTTTGCCGGGCAATGAAACACTTGATACAAATCCCGGAGTTAGTCTGGCGGCAGTAGGTTATGACCGGGAATTGCTGGCAATCGAGCAGAATCAAACCCAATCGGCGGCAAAAGTTGAAAGGAATTTGCCGTCAACTTTACACAGTCCGAAAAACGGTGCGAATTTTGTAATAATCACGAACGACACTCTCCGCGAGAGTGCCGAAACTCTCGCGGAAATTCGGCACTCGCAAGGCTTAAAAACAAAAGTCGTTTTGGTTGATGATATTTACGACGAATTCCGGTTCGGCGAGCATTCACCCGAAGCGATCAGGGAGTTTCTGAGAATTGCTTCGACCCGGTGGCAATTAAAACCGGGTTATGTGCTTCTTTTCGGCGATTCGAGTTGGGATCCGCGCAACTATCTCGGACAAGTTGACCGCGACGTGGTTCCGACAAAATTGCTCGATACGGCTTTTCAGGAAACCGGAAGCGATCCGTGGCTGGCGGATTTTAATGATGACGGAGTCGAAGAAATTTCACTCGGCAGGCTGCCCGTCATTAACCCGGATGAAGCCAATATAATGCTGGAAAAACTCGCTCGTTACGAAAGTCAAAGCGCACGGCAAAAATCGAGCGTAATGGTGGCGGACAGAAATTTCCAATACTACAACGATGTTCTGCAATCCGAATTGCCGGATGAAGTTCAAAGTTCGCGCATCGAAAGGTCTTCGATGACTGATGCCGAAATGCACAATCAAATCGTTTCGCAGTTAAACGCCGGACCGATGGTTGTAACTTATACCGGACACGGTGCGCCGAATTTATGGGCGGCAGCAGGCGTTTTCAGAACGGAAAGTGTGGCGAGTCTTAACAATGAGAAATTATCAATTTATTTGATGATGACCTGCCTTAACGGCTACATTCTTGCGGCAAATAACGACAGCATTGCGGAAGCGTTTCTGAAAAAGGAAAATGGCGGCGCGATTGCGGTCTGGGCTTCTTCCGGCACGACCTATCCCGACAAACAACTCGAACTTTCGAGAGCTTTGACGCGGCAAATGTTCGGCGAAAACGCCGGTATTTACCGGCTCGGCGATTTGATCAGAACGGCGAAACAATCGGCAAACGATCTCGATGCCAAGCGAACGTGGCATCTGATCGGCGATCCGACGATTTTCGTTAAATAATAAGAAAAAAGTTTTTCAAACTTAATTTACTGAAAGGCGGAATTTGAAGTCAAATTTCGCCTTTTTTTGTAACTGATTAGGACTGGAGCGCGAGCGTCCCGCTTGCCCGCGGCGAGCGAAGCAAGACGCGCTCACAACTTTCGGTTACTAAAAAGTTTCGGATAGATCAAGCAATGCGCCTGTTCTCGCTTCGCTTGAACGCGCCGGCAAGCGGGACGCTTGCGCTCCAGTCCTTAACCTAATTAATTACCTGTTTTTTATATCAATCGGCGTGAAGTTTTCTTTATTCGGGTTAATTGATAAAATTATTGACGAAAGGAGTTTTTTTAATATGAACGAAGAAAATAAACTGCGATTTACGGGAACGGTAGATCATCTGGCGATAAAATCGGACGATCTGGCAAAAGACGTCGAAGAATATAAACGGCTCGGGTTTTCGTTGGAAACTCTCTTTGATGATTGGGCAATGATGCGCGACGCACGCGGTTTCGGCATCGCGCTGTTGCCGCCCGAATCGAAACATCCGCCGCATATCGCCTTGAAGGTCGAAACGATGGAAGAACTCGAAACCGCCGCAAAAAACGAAAAACGTCCGATAAAACCGCACCGCGACGGCACTTCGTCGTTTTACACAAAAGGTGTCGGCGGGCAAATTGTCGAATTGATTTATTATCCGCCTGATTTTAATGGCTGATTTTTAGATGAAAAAAATCTCACGCGAATTTTACACACGCGAAGATACTCTGCAAATTGCCGAAGATTTGCTCGGCAAAATTCTGGTTGTCGCGGATGAATCGGGCGAAAGAGTTTCCGCAATGATTGTCGAAACCGAAGCTTACTTAGGCGCGATTGATAAAGCCGCGCATTCTTACAACAATCGCCGCACAACGCGCACCGAAACGATGTTCGCCGTCGGCGGAACTGTCTATATTTTCTTCATTTACGGGATGTATTTTCAATTTAACATCGTCGTCGGCGAAATTGACACGCCGCACGCGATTCTTGTTCGCGCCGCCCAGCCGCTCGAAAATATCGAAAGTATGCGCGAGCGTCGCAAAGCAAAAAGCAAAAATCCCGATAAACAAATGCCCGACAAAAATCTGACTTCCGGACCCGGAAAACTCTGCATCGCGCTCGGAATTGACAAGAGCTTTAACAACGCGGACTTGCTCGGCGAAAAGGTCTGGCTCGAAGAAGGCAAGAAAATCCCGAAAAGAAAAATCGCTTCGGGAAGAAGAATCGGCATTGATTACGCCGAAGACTTTGCCGAAAAACCGTGGCGATTTTGGATAAAGGAAAATGAATTCGTCAGCCGCTAAACTTGTACCGCCGCCGTCCCGGCGGCGGTCGTGGCAGCGTCTCGCCGGCACGTTAAACTTTAATAGACATTATTGGAAATAAGAAATAAACCACGAAAGGACACGAAGATTTCACGAAGTTAATTAAAAAAGTTTGTCAACCGATAAAAATTTTCGCATCCTT
>JBBRVS010000115.1:0-16792 GCA_038246645.1 Pyrinomonadales bacterium | reverse complement strand
TTTTGTCAATTTTTAAAGGTCTGTTGAATTTGGCGAAAAGTGTGTCCCACTTTTAATTACACCCTCTGCTGGCGGAGATCGGTATCGCCATTTTATTGTTTATTGTCGGTCTGAAACTCGATTTGCGAATCATCAAATCGAGCGGCAAAATCGCGCTGATGACCGGACTCGGACAAGTTCTTTTTACCTCTTTGTTCGGGTATCTGATCGGATTGGCTCTGGGGTTTTCTTCGCTGCACAGTTTTTATATCGCCGTCGCGCTGACGTTTTCCAGCACGATTATCATCGTCAAACTGCTGTCCGACAAAAAGGAAATTGACTCACTGCACGGACAGATCGCCATCGGTTTTCTGATCGTTCAGGACATGGTTGTTATTTTGGTGATGATTATTTTGTCGGTGATGCGGCAGAGCGATAACGCTTCGCTGACGAATGATATTTTAAAAACACTTCTCTCCGGCGGTGTTCTTCTGGCGGGTACTTTAATCGCTATGCGCTGGATTATTCCGCGTCTGAGTTTTTTTCTGGCAAAATCTCAGGAAATGCTGACTCTTTTTGCAATCGCGTGGGCGGTAACGCTGGCTTCTGCCGGAGAATTGATGGGTTTTAGCGGCGAAGTCGGCGCATTTCTTGCCGGCGTAAGTCTGGCTTCTTCGGATTTTAAGGACG
This sequence comes from Pyrinomonadales bacterium, assembly GCA_038246645.1. Taxonomy (GTDB): domain Bacteria; phylum Acidobacteriota; class Blastocatellia; order Pyrinomonadales; family Pyrinomonadaceae; genus JAHCHG01. Next base: position 16,123 of record JBBRVS010000115.1, on the reverse strand, counting down.
TGATCAGCAGCCGTTTGGTCAGTTTAAGGGATTTTTTACTTCTTTTCTTTTTTGTCAGTCTGGGTGCGGATCTCGATCTTTCGATTATCGGCGGACAGGTTCTTCCCGCCGTCATATTTTCGCTTTTCGTCCTTGTCGGCAATCCGATTATCGTTCTGATCATTATGGGGGCGATGGGTTACAGAAAAAGAACTTCGTTTCTGGCGGGTTTGACGGTTGCTCAAATCAGCGAATTTTCCTTGATCTATGCCGGACTCGGTAGCGGTCGGGCATATTAACGAACAAACCGTCGGTTTGATCACGCTTGTCGGTTTAATCACAATCGGACTGTCAACTTATCTGATTCTCTATTCGCATCAGATTTACGAAGTTCTCGCGCCGGTTCTCAGCATTTTTCAAAGAAAAAACCCGTATCGAGAAGCCGATCAGATAATGAACGAAAGGGCGGAATATGACGTGATTATTATCGGTTTAGGACGATTCGGAAAGCGTCTGGCGGAAATGCTCGACGATCATCCGACGATCAATTATTTCGGCGTTGATTTTGATCCGTCGGTCGTCAAATCAAGACAGGAAATCGGTAAGGATATAGTTTACGGCGATATCGAAGACCCTGAGTTATTGGATAATATTCCTTTTCGTGAGGCGAAATGTATTGTCAGCACGGTCAAAGATGCGGAAAGTTCGAAACAACTGGTAAAATCGCTGCATCGGGAAGGGTACAAAGGAAAAATATTTTTGACGGCAATAAATGAGTCGGACTATGAATTTCTAAAAGGCTTAGGCGCGGATCAGGTTCTGCTTCCGCATCAAATGGCGGCGACAAATTTTTACAACTCTTTTTTGCTGAATTTATTAAGGGAAAGGAACTCTATTTCCGGCGAAGAAAAATTCGCAACCGCCAATGCGGACAAAACTTGATTGACGGTTAACAGAAATTTTAGAAATGAGTATTTGGCTTCAATTTATTATTTGCACGGCGATAATCGTTTTTGCCGGGATAAAACTTTCAAAATACGGCGACATCATTGCCGAAAAAACCGGTATGGGGCGAACCTGGATCGGAATCGTTCTGCTTGCATCGGTTACATCCCTGCCGGAACTCATCACGGGCGTCAGTTCGGTAACGCTTTTCGATTTGCCGAATATCGCCGTCGGAGATGTTTTGGGCAGTTGTATGTTCAATATTTTAATCATCGCCTTGTATGATTTCAGCCCGCGTTCCGCCCCGATTTCATCGCAAACGCATCACGGGCAGGTTTTAACCGCCGGATACGGGATTCTTCTTTTGGGTCTGGTCAGCATCGGCATTAGTACCGGAGCAAAAATCCCGACCGTCGGCTGGGTCGGTTTATACAGCATATTTTTTCTACTCATTTATCTCGGCGCGATGCGGATGGTTTTTATGTATGAAAAACGGCGAAATCTGATGCTCGAGCAGGAAGCGGAAGAATTGCAATATGCCGATATTTCGACCAAAAAGGTTTATGCGATGTATGCCTTTAACGCCCTGCTGATCGTCGGCGCGGCTTCGTGGCTGCCGCATCTCGGCGACCGTATCTCGGAAATGACCGGACTCGGCAACACCTTTGTCGGCAGTATTTTTATCGCGCTTTCCACATCTTTGCCGGAACTTGTAATTTCCTACGGCGCACTGAGGATCGGTGCGGTTGATCTGATGCTCGGCAATCTTTTCGGGAGCAATTTATTTAATATCGGAATTCTGGCGATTGACGATCTTTTATACACAAAAGGTGCGCTTCTCTCCAATGTCACGCAAAGTCATCTGATCACGGCAAATGCCGCGATTATTATGACGGCGATTGCGGTCATCGGGTTGACCTATCAAACAAAGAAGAAATTTCTTTATCTTGCCTGGGATTCAGTTTCGATTATTTTGATTTATATTCTAACTACCTGGCTTTTATATACTTTGATATAAAATCAGAACGGTCAAACCATAAAGTTCAGCCGATTAAACGGAATCAGAAATATTTAACCTTCCGATTTTTATCTCCCTGACTTTTTTCTGCTTTCGTAAAGCCTTTCCCCCCACAGCAATGAGGTGTTCTGAACGGCTTCAATTTCTTCTTGGAAAAACATTTAGAATAGGATACAAAACGGGATAATCAATCCCGGAACATTTATACAAACGCTCTATAATTATCATCTGAATTTTCTTTTTTCATCTCAGGCTTCATTTGCCGCTCTCCACAATTTATCGTGTATTTTCTTTGTCCAGCTCCAAATCCTTCCCTTTTTTAAACGATAGGTCGTCCATTTATCAAAACGATTTAATTTATCCACCCGATAATATGAAACAAGCGAAGCATAGAAGGCTTGGCTCTGATTCGAGATTTCTAAAACGGGCAGAATTTCTTTTGCCGTTTGATAAAGTTCTTTGATCTTAATGCCGCGTTCGATCTCCCGTCTTATCTCAGTCAGAGTAAAATCCTTAGCTTCCCGCTTCAGATTTGTAATTTCATAGAGTCCTTCGGCATCGGATAAAAGTTCGTCCAACGGTTTGATTTCCGATGTCGTTAATTTCTCTTGCAAAATCGTGCGTAATCTTTGTTCTTCCAAATCGAGTGCTTTGGAAATCGTATCTTGCAGAAAACTATAGCCCGGCAAAATGATTCGATGCGTGTCTAAAAAATTTAGAATTTCCCGAAAGATGTAAATCGGCTTGCCGGAAATTTTAGCGGCATTGTTTGCGGTCTGCTCGATTGAGTTTCTTTGAGAACTTTTACAAAACTGATAATTCTGAAGTTCGCAGATCGTTCGCCGATGTTTCAGAGAAGTGTTGACCGCTATTTTCGGCAATTTTTGCAATTCAAATTTTTCATCCGGGAAATACTTATCACAAATGAAAGCGACATCGGCGGGAACATCGGTAAATTCAAAATTGAAAAATAGATGGCGGGATTTGAAATAGCCGAGTTGCAATATGAAATTCAGTTTTGAAGCAAAAGAACGGTTTTGGTCAAGATTTTCAAATTCAGTTTGAGTTAAGGAAAAACACAAAAGCCTTTCTTCTTCGGTAAAATTCGGCAGATGAAAAATATCCTGAATCTCATCTTCGGTCAAAATATGAAGTCGGCTGTGATGAAATATTTTTGATTTGTTCGGCATTTTTATCTGCTCGCGGAAAGTATCAGAAAGTAGAATTTCTGAGACAAATCAAAAACTGCGTCTCATTTTATGTCTTATGATATAATTCTTATAACGTCTAGAGTAAAAAGATACACTTTGACACATTTTCAAAAATTATGGCAGAAGTCGGTTACGCAAGAGTCAGTTCGGTCGGTCAAAGTTTAGATGTCCAACTTGAAAAGTTGAAACATTGCAATAAAATCTTTCAGGAAAAGAAAAGCGCCGCCGGAGGAAAACGTCCGCAGCTTCTCGCGTGTCTGGAATATGTGCAGGAAGGCGATACTTTAGTCATCACCAGATTAGACCGTTTAGCTCGCTCGACTCTGGATCTATGCCAGATTGCCGATCAATTGAAAAGAAAGAATGTTGAACTGCACGTCATTGACCAAAATATCAACACCGCGGATGCAACCGGACGCTTACTTTTTAATATGCTCGGAGCAATTAATCAGTTTGAAACGGAAATTCGAGCTGAACGACAAACGGACGGAATTATCAAAGCCGAACAAAAAGGAGTCAGGTTTGGAGCAAGTAAAAAATTGGCTGAGAGCCAAATCGAAGAAATGAGAGAAAAGCGAAAAACCGGAGTCTTGATTAAAAATCTGATGGATGAATATAAACTCTCGAAAGCCAGCGTTTATCGGTATTTGGATGGACGAGAGAAAAACGCGTGAAGATTAATTTAAGGGCTCATTGATACTTTTCGGGGGTTTGGGCGGAAAACCCCAATAACTTTTCCCATCATAAATTATAATTTGCTTATTTCAGCAACGAAGATTTTCGCACTGTACAGCGTAATTTTTCGCACCGACTATACTTGGTTAAAGTTGCAATCTTCTTTAAACTGTTATAAAACTGCACTTTATCTATTGAGCATTTCTTGAACTTTAATAAGGAACAAGTCTTGCAGTTCCTACATTTGAACAAGACTCAAAATAGTAAGTTTAAAGGGTAATAAAAAGATGGAAAAAATGCAGGCGAATGTCTTTAGAGGGATAAATAATTTTCAGATAGAAGAAGTTGAAAAACCGAAAGCGGGAGCGAATGAAGCGGTCATTCGCGTTACTTTAACGACAATTTGCGGGACTGATCTGCATATCGTGCGCGGCGAATATCCGGTGAAAGAAGGGATTGTCATCGGACACGAACCGGTCGGTGTGATCGAAGAACTCGGCGAAGGTGTCAGCGGTTATGAGATCGGGGAACGCGTTCTGGTCGGTGCGATCACGCCTTGCGGACAATGCCGTGCCTGCCTTTCGGCTCATTGGGCGCAGTGCGGGAGTGGTCGGGGTGGCGATACGGAAGCTCTCGGCGGCTGGCGGTTTGGAAATACGATCAACGGTTCACAGGCGGAATATCTTCTCGTGCCGCACGCGCAGGCAAATTTGGCGAAAATTCCCGATGAACTTTCCGATGAACAAGTAGTGCTTCTAGCCGATATTGCCTCGACCGGATTCAGCGGTGCGGAATCGGCAAATATAAAGATCGGGGATACGGTCGTCGTATTTGCTCAAGGTCCGATTGGACTGTGCGCGTCAATCGGGGCGCGGTTGATGGGTGCGTCGCTGGTCATCGGCGTTGACGGCGACGAATCTCGTTTGGAAATAGCAAAGAAAATGGGTGTGGATGTTGTTCTTAATTATCAGGAACAGGATGTTTTGGCGGAGATCAAAAAATTAACCGGCGACGGCGCGGATGTGGCAATCGAAGCTCTCGGAACTCAGGAAACATTTGAAAATTGCCTGCGTTCTCTGCGACCTGCGGGAACGCTTTCGAGCCTCGGGGTATATTCTGGAAAACTGCAAGTTCCGTATGACGCTTTTGCTGCCGGAATCGGCGATTACAAGATCGTTACAACTCTCTGTCCGGGCGGAAAAGAGCGAATGAGAAGATTAATGGAAACGGTCAAAAATAAACGGGTTGATCTCGCTCCGTTAATTACGCACCGTTATTCGCTTAATAAGATTAAGGAAGCCTACGAGGTTTTCGGCGAACGGCGCGACGGAGTTATTAAAATTGCCGTTAAGCCTTAAATTTGTTTGTTGAATTAATTTGAAAAACGACATTTATAGGAGGTATCAAAATGAATGAACGAATGAGAATCGTGATTGCCTGCGACGGTTCTGAATATGCCGATAATGCGATAAACGATTTGCCGCGAGCCGGACTTCCGCGCGAAGCCGAAGCGTTGATCGTCAATGTGCAGGAAAAATGGCTTGTGCCGCCTGCGATTAAAGAAGTCGTGCAAGATTTTGCCGGCACGTCGGAATCGGCAGGCGCAAAAACCGTTCGTGCAAAGTCAGAGCCGGAGATAGAATCGGTTGAAGATGAAAATCTGCTTTTGAACAAAGCGACTGAAAAACTCACTGCATTTTTTCCCGAATGGAAAATCGAAACTTTCGCTACGCACGGTTCGCCGTCGTTTCAAATTATCCGCAAGGCTAGAGAATGGAACGCCGGTCTGATCGTTGTCGGTTCGCACGGTAAAGATAAAAATACGATATATTCACTCGGTTCGGTTTCGCAAAAGATAGCCAACGAAGCCACTTGCTCGGTTCGCGTCGTGCGTGGAAACGCCTGGAAAAAAGGTGCGCCGACCAGAATTTTGATCGGTTTGGACGGAACACGCGCCGCACAATGGGCGGTTGAAGAAGTTTCGCAAAGAATGTGGATGCCGGGAAGCGAAGTCCGCATCGTAACTGCCAAAGATTCAGCTCAAAATAAACAAAAATTTGACAAAGACGCGAAGAAAACCGATGAATGGATAAATTCTTTTGTCGAAAAAGCCGAACGAACTTTGAAATCTTCGACGCTCGGTTTCAGCAAAATCATTGAAGAAGGCGATCCGAAAAAAACTATTATCACAATCGCGGATGAATGGGGCGCGGACTGCATTTTTATCGGCTCTTGCGACACGGGAAATTTCTACGAAAATATTCTTTTGGGAAGCGTCGCCACGGCGGTTGTCGCCCGCGCTCACTGCACCGTCGAAGTTGTCCGACACAAAAACTAGCCGGAACGAAAAATGCTTGATTCATTAAAATCGAAAATAGATGTGAAAGCGCAACAGATTCCGAAATTCGATGACCAACTCCCGATTCGAGATGAGATGTTCAGCGTCGAACAACTCGAAAAACGGGCGGCGCAACTTGCCGCCGGACACAGAATTTCAACGAAAGAGCGGCGCGGACGAAACTTACTGGCGCGGCTCGACGATAATCACGACAGGCTTGTTACCGATTACGAAATTCTGACGGACGCGGCGGAAAACGGCGAAATTTTAACGCCCGCCGCCGAATGGCTGGTTGATAATTTCCACATTGTCGAAGAACAACTTCGGGAAGTTCGTGAAGATTTGCCGAAAAGTTTTTACCGCGAACTTCCAAAACTCGCAGACGGAGAATTTGCGGATTATCCGCGCATTTTTCATCTGGCAATCGTGGCAATCGCTCATTCCGACAACAAATTCGAGGCGGCAAATCTCGCCGCCTTTATCGAATCTTATCAGCTAATTGCGCCTCTAAAAATGGGCGAATTGTGGGCGTTTCCGATCTGTCTGCGGCTCGGTCTAATTGAAAATCTGCGCCGCTATGCCGACAAAACCGTGAAGGCACGCGATGACCGCGCGGCGGCGGACGAATTTGCCGACCGTTTGACGAACGAAAATCAGCGGGATTTTTCGGACAATTCATTTGAGATAATTTCCGATCTGTTCGGTGATAAAAAGGCGGAAATTGAAATTTCACCGACGTATATCGCCCAAATTTCCGCACGTCTGCGCGAAGGAAACCGGCTGATGACTTTCGCGCTTGAAAAAATCGAAGACGTTTTGCGCCGCGAAGGTGAAACCGTCGAACATCTCGCGCATCTCGAACACGACCGCCAAGCCGCCGCGCAGATTTCGGTTTCCAATATCATTACGAGTATGCGCCTGCTTTCGACGCTCGACTGGCGCGATTTTTTTGAAAAAGTCAGCTTGGTTGACCGCGTTTTAAAAGCTGATCCGGCAAATGTCTATGAGAAAATGGACTTTGCAACACGCGACCGTTATCGCCATCACATCGAACGAATCGCCAGGAAAACCCGCACAGATGAAATTGATGTTGCCGAAAAAGCCGTCGAATTTGCCGAAAAAAAAGCCGAAGAAAACTACGAAAATAAAAACTCGAGGCAAACTCACGTCGGATATTTTTTGAATACCGATGAAGGCTTGCGCGTCCTGGAAAAATCATTCGGTTACAAACCGGATTTGGGCGAATTTGCCGAAAGATCGGTGCGCCGTCATCCGACATTTTTTTATTTGACGGGAATCGGAGTTTTGACGAGTCTTTTCGTGGCGGCAGTCGTCTATGCCGAAGCAAACGCCGCGCCGTTTTCGCTTTTTATTTTTATCCTCGTGCTGCTTCTCGCCGTAACTCCGGCGGGCGAATTGGCGATCACGATTTTCAACTGGACGATCACCGTTTTGCTGAAACCGCGTCCGCTTTCCAAGATGGATTTTAAGGACGGCATACCGGAAACGGCGCGAACGATAGTTGTCATTCCGACATTGCTGACCGATCAAGCTGCCATCAAAGAACTGTTTGAAAAACTCGAAATTTATCATCTCGCCAACCGCGACAAACAGATTTTTTTCGCTCTGCTCGGCGATCTGACCGATGCGATGAGCGAAGCAAAACCCGAAGATAAAACTCTGCACGAAGCCGCGAGAAATTATTGTGCGGAATTAAACAAAAAATATTTTGCGGAAAATGAAGAAGCGCGTTTTTACTTTTTTTCCCGCCGCCGGACGTGGAATTTAAGCGAAAACGCTTTTATTTGCCGGGAACGAAAGCGCGGAAATCTGCACGAATTTAATATTCTTTTGCGCGGCGCAAACGATACGAGTTTCGATTTGGGCGATAAGCCGGATTTTGAATTTTTGAAAACGATTCGCTACGTCATCACGCTCGATACCGACACGCAATTGCCGCGAGATTCGGCAAACAAACTCATCGGGACTATCGAACATCCGCTGAATCGTCCGGTTTTCGACAAACAAAAAGGGCGCGTTACAGCCGGTTACGGAATTTTACAGCCGCGCATCGAAATCAGTCTGCCGAGCGCGGCGTGTTCGCCGTTTGCGCGGATTTACTCCGCCGGAAAAGGTTTTGATCCATATACGACCGCCGTTTCGGATGTTTATCAGGATTTGTTCGGCGAGGGAAGTTATGTCGGCAAAGGTTTGTATGACGTTGACGCTTTTGAAGCCGCACTTGACCGGCGAATTCCCGAAAATAAATTACTCAGCCACGACCTTTTTGAAGGACTTTACGCCCGCGTCGCGCTTATTTCCGACATCGTTTTTTACGACGATTATCCGTCGGGTTATCATTCGTTTTCACAGAGAGCGCACCGCTGGACACGCGGTGATTGGCAGATTATGCGCTGGCTTTTGCCGCTCGTGCCGGACGCGGACGGGAAAACCGTCCGCAATCGTTTGCCGATTCTGGCACGTTGGAAAATTTTGGAAAATCTGCGCCGCAGTCTGGTCGCCGTAGCTGTTTTGCTGTGGCTCGTTTTCGCGTGGACGATTCTGCCGCTTTCGCCTTGGATTTCTACACTTTTTGCTTTTATCGCTTTGACCGCGCCGCTCTATTTGCAAATTGCCGCCGCGCCCGCCGAAGAAACGGCTGTCGGAATCAAGCAAAATATTAAACTGCATTTTATAAATTTGTTGGGCGATTTGAAGTTAAGCGCGATTCAACTTTTTCTGCGGTTTGCTTTTCTGGCTCACGAAGCATTTACGATGATTGATGCGATTTTGCGCGTTTTTTATCGGAAATTCATTTCAAAAAAACATCTGCTCGAATGGCTAACGGCGGCGCAGAGCGATCAATTAAACCAAAAAAGTTTGTCCGGTTATTACGGTTTTATGTTTTCCTCGCCGCTGTTTGCCGTTTTGGTTTTCGGCGGTTTGGCTTATTTTCATCCGAACAATTTAATCTACGCCGCGCCGTTTTTGGTGTTGTGGTTTGTCGCGCCTTTTATTGCTTTTCGTTTGAGCCGTTTTCATATCGAAAAGTCAAAACTGAGCGAATTGACGGAAATTGAAACGGATTGGCTGCGCCTGATAGCGCGGCGGACGTGGCGTTTTTTTGAAACATTCGTCGGCGAAAGCGATCATTGGCTGCCGCCGGATAATTTTCAGCAAGACCCGTTTGACGTAACGGCGCACCGAACATCGCCGACGAATATCGGACTTCTGCTTCTTTCGACAATTTCCGCGCGGGATTTCGGTTATTTGGGAACGCTCGAAACCATCGAGCGCATCGAGTTGACGTTTATGACGCTCGAAAGACTGCCGCGTTTTCGCGGACATTTTTATAATTGGTATGACACAAACACGCTCGAACCGCTCGTGCCGCATTATATTTCGACCGTGGACAGCGGAAATCTGGCGGGCAGTTTGATCGCCGCCGCCGAAGGCTGTCGGGAATTTGTCAATAAACCTTTATTTGACGAAAGAACGCGGCGCGGACTGCTCGACACGCTCGCTTTTTTGAAAGTCGAAAGTCGAAATGTAAAAGAAAATTCGCCGATTCTTCGGCAAATATCGGAAGAAATCGAAACCGCCGGGAATCTTTTGAAAAATGCCGAAACTGAAAAACTGAAAGAATGGAAATCTCTATTTGTAAGTTTGGCTGAAAGCGGGGAAAAGATAGATAAAAATATCGAACAAATAAAAGGAACAAATTCCGCAATAAATCTATCGGAAATGGAATTCTGGGCGACTTCGTTTAATCGTTTGATTAGCAATTATATCCGCGACCTCGAAATGCTTTTGCCCGCCGTTGAAACGGAGAATCGGCAGAAAAATGAAATGAGAGAAAACTTTCGCCTTCGCGTCGAAAGTCTTGCCATATTTTGCCGCCGTCTGGTTGACGAGATGGATTTTGCGTTTTTATATGACGAGGAACGCAAGGTTTTGACCATCGGTTATCGTCCGACGGAAGCCGTTCGGGACAATTCTTTTTACGATCTGCTTGCGTCCGAAGCGCGTCTGGCAAGTTTCATCGCCATCGCTTCGGGCGATGTCGAGCAGGAACATTGGTTTCGTCTGGGGCGTGGACTCATCGGCACGAATGGCAGCCGCGCACTCGTTTCGTGGTCGGGGACGATGTTTGAATATCTGATGCCGCTTCTTTTGATGCGCGATTACGAAAACACGCTTTTGGCGGAAACTTACAAAGCGATTGTGCAGCGGCAAATTAAATACGGTTTACAGAATAATGTTGCGTGGGGCGTGTCGGAATCGGCTTATAATGCCCGCGATTTACAGCTTAATTATCAATACGGTCCGTTTGGCGTTCCGGGTTTGGGATTAAAGCGCGGTTTGGCGGAAGACCTGGTGATTTCGCCATATTCGTCCGCGCTCGCTTTAGCAGTTGAACCGGCGGCGGCAACGGCGAATCTGCGCCGTCTGGAAAAGGAAGGAATGCTCGGACGCTTCGGATTTTTCGAGGCGGTTGATTATACAAAAGAGCGTCTGCCGCCGAATCGAAAATTCACCCGCATCGAATCGTTTATGGCGCATCATCAGGGAATGACGCTCGTTGCGCTTGATAATCTTTTGAATGATGATGTGATGATTCGCCGTTTTCACAATGAACCGATAGTCGAATCCGCCGAACTTCTGCTTCAGGAACGCATTCCGCGTCTGCGGGCGGAAGCCGAAAAACCACGCGCGACGGCGGTTTCGTCCGGTCGCCGCACAAACGCGCTGATCGCACCCGCGCCGCGCCGCTACACTTCCGCCGAACAATTCGCGCCGCCCGTCTGTCTGCTCTCGAACGGAAACTATCGGGCGATGATAACTTCCGCCGGAAGCGGTTATTCGCGTGTCGGAAATCGCGCCGTAACGCGCTGGCGAGAAGACACGATCAGCGATAATTGGGGACAGTTTTTTTATCTGCGCGACGTGCGAAGTGACGCGGTTTGGTCGAGCGGAATTCAGCCGGTTTTGCGCGATCCGCAGGAATATGAAGTAGTTTTTACCGAAAGCAAAGCCGATTTCAAAAGAAGAGATGCCGGAATTTTAACTCACACGGAAATGATCGTGGCGACCGAAGACGACGCCGAACTTCGCCGCATCACGCTGACCAACGAATCGAGCCGAACACGCGAAATCGAAATTACGAGTTACGGCGAAATCGTCATCAACGAACAAGCCGCCGATGAAGCGCATCCGGCGTTCACCAATCTTTTTGTCAACACGGAATACGATGCGGCGCGGCAGACAATTATCGCCTGCCGCCGTCCGCGTTCGATTGAAGAAGAAAACGAAACTTGGATGGCGCACACCGTCGCCGTCGAAGGAAAAATTACGGGTAAAATCGAGTTTGAAACATCGCGCCCGCATTTTATCGGGCGCGGCAGAACCGTCCAAAATCCTGTTGCATTAGACTCCGAAGAAAAACTTTCCGGCACGACGGGCGCGACGCTCGACCCGATTTTTGCCTTGCGCGTTAAAGTTTCGATTCCACACGGCAAATCCGTGAATTTGATTTTCTCGACCGTTTCCGCCGCATCGCGCAAGCAGATTTTGGAAACCGCCGACAAATACCGCCAACCGCAATGTTTTGAACGCACCGAAAAATTCGCGTGGACGCGCTCACAGGTCGAACTGCGGCATCTCGGAGTTTCGACCGATGAAGCCAACCTTTTCCAGCGTCTTGCCGGAAGTTTGATCTATACCAATTCGCAGATGCGTCCGCGTGAAAATGTATTAAAACTCAATCGCGGCAATCAGCAGACGCTTTGGAAATACGGCATCAGCGGCGATCTGCCGATTATGATCGTGCGTGTGGACGCGGGCAAGAATTTGGAGCGAAGTGTCAACCAAATTTTACGCGCTCACGAATATTTGCGAAATAAAGGGTTAAGTTTCGACTTAGTTTTTTTCAACGACCAGCCGACAACTTATGCCACCGGAATCAGGGAAGATTTATTAAATTTGATTCGCCGAAGCGCAGCACATTCCTTGATAGACCAAAGTGGCGGAGTTTTCATCAGGCGTTCGGATGAAATGCCCGAAGAAGACCGCATCGCTCTGCACGCGGCGGCGCGAATCTGTTTCGTAACGACGCGCGGGACGCTCGAAGAACAACTCGCGCGGCGCGGCGAACAAAAAACTCTGCCGCCGAATTTCATTCCGCGCGAGGCTTCAAGGCGTTATGAAAAATCTTTTGAAGACGCGCCTGATTTGGTATTTCCCAACGATTTCGGCGGATTTTCAGCGGACGGCAAAGAATACATTATCAATCTCGATTGTAAAAACTCAGTTACACCGATGCCGTGGTCAAACGTCGTCGCCAATGAAAACGGCTTCGGTTTTATCGCCTCCGAAACCGGAATCGGAATGGTTTGGTCGAATAACAGCCGCGAAAATCGTCTGACTCCATGGGCAAATGATCCGATTGGAAATCAGCCTTCGGAATGTATCTATTTGCGCGATGAAGCGACGGGAAGTTTCTGGACGACGACGGCTTTGCCCGTGCGCGAAAATGCCGAATACAAAATCCGGCACGGCGCGGGTTACACGATTTACGAAACCGTCAGCCACGGATTTCGGCAGGAACTTCTGGTTTTCGCCGCTAAAGATTCAGGCGTAAAAATTTCGCGTCTGCGCTTGGAAAATCTGACGGAACGCACACGCGAATTGTCGGCGACATTTTACTGTGATCTCGTTCTCGGCGTTGAACGCGCTAAAAATGCGCCGTTTATCATCACGGAAATTGATTCGATTACGGGTGCGATTTTTGTCCGAAATCCTTTTAATACCGACTTTGCCGAGCGCATCGCGTTTGTCGCAACCGATGCAAAAAGCCGGACTTGGACGTGCGACCGCCGCGAATTTCTCGGGCGAAACGGCAATATGTCGCGCCCGGATGCGATGCTCCGCACAAAACTTTCCGGCGCGAGCGGCGCGGGACTTAATCCCTGCGCCGCCGTTCAAACTAAATTTGAGTTGGAATCAGGAGAAATACGCGAAATCGTTTTTCTTTTGGGAGAAGAAGATAAAGTTGAGGCGGCGCGTGAAAAAGTTCTGCATTTCCGCCAAACTTCGGCGGTTGAAACGGAATATTTGAAAGTCTGTGAGAATTGGGACAAAACTCTAAACATCATCAAAGTAAAAACGCCGGACAAAAAACTCGATTTGATGCTCAACCGCTGGCTCGTTTACCAAAGTTTGTCGTGCCGTTTCTGGGCGCGGTCTTCCATTTATCAATCGAGCGGTGCGTTCGGTTTCCGCGATCAGTTGCAGGACGCGATGAGCCTTGTTTATGTGCGTCCCGATTTAGCGCGAAATCACATTATCCGCGCCGCATCGCACCAATTTAAAGAAGGCGACGTGCAGCATTGGTGGCACGAACCTTCGGGAGCGGGAACGCGGACGCGAATTTCCGACAATCTTTTGTGGCTTGTCATGGTAAGTTGTTTTTACGCCGAAAAAACGGGCGACTCGCAGGTTTTTGATGAAGAAATTACGTTTCTTGACGCACCCGTTTTAGCCGAAGACGAACAGGAAGTTTATCTGCGTCCCGTGATTTCAAATGAAAGCGCGAGCCTTTTTGAACATTGTATCCGCGCCGTCGAAAAATCTCTGGCGACGGGCGAACACGGTTTGCCGCTGATCGGCGCGGGCGATTGGAGCGACGGTTTGAACTTTGTCGGCGTTGAAGGCAAAGGCGAAAGCGTCTGGATGGGTTGGTTTCTGGCAAAGATCCTGAATGATTTCGCGCCCGTCTGCGAGCGGCGCAGCGAAAATCAAAAAGCGAAAAAATATCGCGCTCACGCCAAACTTTTGCAGAAAAATCTCGAAGCAAATGCGTGGGACGGCGATTGGTATCTTCGTGCTTTTTTCGACGACGGAACGCCGCTCGGTTCTCACTTAAACGACGAGTGCAAAATTGATTCGCTTCCCCAAAGCTGGAGCGTGATTTCGGGTTTGGGCAACGCAAAACGCTCTGCAAAATCCATCGAATCGGTTGAAAAATATCTGATAAAACAGGATGAAAAACTTGCGCTTCTGCTCACGCCGCCGTTTGAAAACACTAAACTCGAACCCGGTTATATCAAAGGTTATCCGCCCGGAATCCGCGAAAACGGCGGTCAATACACGCACGCGGCAAATTGGCTGATAATCGCTTACGCGCTTTCCGGTGAAGGCGAAAAGGCACACTCGCTTTTTTCGATGCTCAATCCGATAAATCACACGCTTTCGAGCGAAGAAATCAAAACATATAAAACCGAACCGTATGTCATCGCGGCGGATATTTATTCAAATCCGCAGCACATCGGGCGCGGCGGTTGGACTTGGTACACAGGCGCGGCAGGTTGGTTTTATCGCGCCGCACTGGAATATATTCTCGGATTTCAAAAAACGGGCGATACGCTGAAAATCTCTCCGTGCATTCCGAAAGATTGGCGCGAATTTGAAATTACTTATCGTTATATGGAAACCGTCTATCGAATCAAAGTCGAAAATCCTAATGGCGCAAACGGCGGAAAAGTGAAAATAAAACTCGACGGCGAAAATCTTGACGATAATAAAATTCCGCTTGTTGATGATAAAGCGGAGCATTTTGTGCAGGTAATTCTCGGTGTGGAAGATGATAATGTAATCGAAAGTAATATTAACGCGGAAATTGCAAAATAAATTTTTAACGATCAAACAAAAAATCGTGAAAGATTTCGCAGTTTTTTGCGGGAAAATTCGCGCTCACTGCTAAATCCCAAAATAAATCCCAACCAGTCTTTCTTCTATCTGTAAGCGTTCGCTTGACTAATCTTTAATCAACTTCAAAGGCACACTCCTTGCACAAATATATTTTAATCGAAATCGATTTTACCGCACGGGATTTTCCATATTTGGAGATTGGAGAAAGTAAGCACCAATGCACCAATGGATAATTAAAAATGGAAAACGGAAAATGTCAGAAAATCCTTAAATCCAGCAATCCTTATAGGACAAACAGGAGGGAACGTGCGCCAAACCCACACAGAAAGGATTTCTTGGATTAGAATTTCTGTTTTTACTTTTGGTTATGGCAGATATAGCCGTTTTTCGCATAAAATACCTGTTATTCACTTTATCTGAGGAGATCTGAGGAGAATAATTTCCGTTTCCACAAGTTTTCGGAAATAATAAATTTATAGAAATATTGACGGAAAGTTCTATAACTACCGAAATGTCAAGCATTTAACCTTTTATATTTTACTTGTGTGGGTTTATCGCACGTTCCCTCATGTCTGTCCAAATTGAAAAACAGATTTCGCGTTTTGAAATAACCGAGTTGCAATATGAAATTGAGTTTTGAAGCAAAAGAACGCTGCTCATTAAGAATATCGAATTCCGTTTGAGTCAAGGAAAAATGTGAAAGTCTTTCTTCATTGCTAAAGTCCGGCAGGTGAAAAATGGCTTGAATCTCATCTTCGGTAAGAATATGAAGTCGGCTGTGATGAGAAAATTTTGATTTATCGGGCATTTTTATCGGTTACGGAAAGTCGCAGAAAGTAGACTTTCTTAGACGTTTGCGATAGCTCTTTGTCCGACAACCCAAAAAATATTTTTCAACCATTTCTAAATCATTCACGGCATCTTTCTAGCAGATAAGTTTGTTCACTTTATTGTATCGTTTGTTTTTATCGAACATTGCATATTATCGAACAATAGTTTATTATTATTCGGAAGTTAATCGAAAAAAACTTTTATAATTATTGGAGCCGCTGAGAATGTCCGGAGAAAAACTGCAACTGCTCAAACAAGCCGCCCGCAGGCTTAAAGAAACAACCGGAATCGGGGTTATTTGCCCAACCCCACGAAACGGCGCAATAACAATGTTTTACAAAACTAAATTTGTGCGAAAGTGTATATCTGTCTTACTTTACGGCTTATAAAACGATTCCCGCTGGCATATTAAAATCC
>JBBRVS010000114.1:0-16981 GCA_038246645.1 Pyrinomonadales bacterium | reverse complement strand
TATGAACAAGAAAACGATCAAAGACATTGATATTAAAGGAAAGAAGGTTTTCATTCGCGTAGATTTCAACGTTCCGATCAAAGACGGCAAGGTTGAAGATGACACACGCATTCAAGGCGCGTTGCCGACGATCAAATATGCACTCGACCAAGGGGCGAAGGTCATTCTCGCATCGCATCTCGGACGACCGATCAAGGACAAGCAAAAAGCCGAAGAAAAGAAAATGCCGTTTGATGACTCGAAATATTCGCTCAAACCGGCGGCGGAACGGCTTTCTGAATTAATCGGGAAAAACGTTCAGTTTGAAGAATCAAACAATGCGTCGGCAAAAGTTTCGACGATGCAGAACGGCGAAATCTTTATGCTCGAAAATCTGCGTTTGAATGCCGGAGAAGAAGAAAACGACGAGGAATTTGCCAAAGAGCTTGCAGATTTAGCGGATGTTTATGTCAATGATGCATTCGGCACGGCGCACCGCGCACACGCTTCGACCGCCGGAATTACAAAGTTTGTCGAAGATTCGGTTGCCGGACTTCTGATGGAAAAGGAACTAGAATTCTTAGGCAAAGCATTAAATAATCCCGAACGACCGTTTGTTGCAATCCTCGGCGGCGCGAAGGTTTCCGATAAAATTCCGGTTATCAAATCTTTGATCGAACGAAAGGTTGATAAACTTCTGATCGGCGGCGCGATGGCTTATACGTTTTTCAAGGCGAACGGCTACACCGTCGGAAAATCTTTGGTCGAAGACGAGATGATGCCGACCGCGCTCGAAGTCGAAAAACTGGCGAAAGAAGCGGGCGTTGAACTGATTCTGCCGACCGATCACGTCGTCGTTGATTCCTACGATCCGCTCAATTCGGCAAAGACGATTCCGGTTGATTTTACAAATACGGGTTTGGTCGGTTTGGACATCGGCACGGAAACGGCGGAGATTTTCAAAAACGCGCTCGAAGGCGCAAAGACGATCATCTGGAACGGTCCGATGGGAATGTTTGAGGAAAAACCATTCGACGAAGGCACGATTGCGATTGCCGAAGCGGTCGCCGAAGCCACGGAAAAAGGCGCGACTTCGATTGTCGGCGGCGGCGATTCGGTTTCCGCCATCAATCACGCCGGACTCGCGAGTAAAATCTCGCACATCTCGACCGGCGGCGGCGCAACTTTAGAATTCCTTGCCGGTGATGAACTTCCGGGCGTGGCGGCTTTGGATGATAAATAATTCGGTTAAAACAACTAAATGATCTGCTCATATATCAAGGAAGCAGATGGCTGAAATTCATTTACCGAAGATTTTATGAAAAACACTATATTTGTGATTTTGTTAATTATTGCGTTTTCATTGAGCGTATATTCCCAGAGCAACAAAAATATTTCCCTGCTAGTAAAAAATTGTGATGAAAATGAAACGGTTTGCTCAACACAACATTTGGTCCGTTATGTTTTTTCCAATGGCGATTTAGTTTCAAAAGAAAAACTTCTTACTACCAAAACATTAGATTTACGATTTGATCTCGGCGGCAATCAAATTTATAAAAACCGTTACATTGTTACCATGTGGGGGGACGTTTTCGATATTGATACCAAAACCGTGCTTAACAAAAGCGAGGGCGAATTGGTCGAGATAGTTGGTGACGACTTAATAATCAAAGTCAATAAAGAAGATAATCAAGGTATTTTCTTCTTTAATCTTTTAACCAAAGAATCTCAAAAACTTCCATCTCCAAACATTTATGAAGCCGAAGGTGAAATTTCGCCTGATAAGACTAGGGTTGTTAATTATTATAGCCGTTTGGGACTGGTAATTGAGGATTTTAAAACCAAGAGTAAAAAAGTTAAAAAAATTAAATTAAATGTCGGTTTAAGTGAAGTTGCAAGCGAAATGGGGAAAGTTCCATTATTCTGGTTAGACAATGAAAGGATATTGACTCAACGAAAAAACGGAGAAATTATAGTAATCATAATAATGGAAAAATCAGTTCGGTTGTAAATATTCCCGTAAAAGAAAACCCCTATATATCACCAACTATTTATCAAAATAGTAGAGGACAAATATTTTATGATATTGGAAATGAATATGTAATTGATATTGAAAATAAAACTTACAAACCGGTCGGAGAAACGCAAGCAGGTGAATTTATTTTCAAAGCGGGCGAAAGCGAACCGACATATATTGGAAATACTCAAAACATTATCTTTTTCCAAGAGAAAGAAATTGGAAGATTTTGGGCTTCGAGTATTTCCACTCACAACAATTTTATTGCAGTTCAATATAGTAATGACGGGAAGCCGGAAAGTTTAGGTTCTCCAAAAGGAATTAAAGTTTGGAATAATATCAAAAATGATTGGACAACACTCGAAATAAAATGGTCGCCACAAATCATTGGTTGGATAAACGAGTAATTTTGTAATATTTATGACTTAGTAAACTCTGACTCGTCAATAAAAATCTCGTGTATCTGATATACTTTTCAAATAGAATCTATGCAATACGTTGCGAATCAAAAATCGCTAATGAGCTTTTTCTTTGTGCACTTTGCGCCTGACTCCAGTGTCCTTTACAGTAATCTTTTTTCTTTAACCGCAAAGGACGCGCGCGTTTTACGCAAAGTTCGCAAAGGTTTTATCATTTTCTACTCTTGATTCTCATTAATTGGTAGAAATATCTCTTATTAATGGGAATCAAGAGTATAGAAGTTACGCAGTTGGCAAATAAATATCGAAAATAAAAGCGTTTTTATTTCGGAATAGATGATAGATGATAGATGATAGATGATAGATAAAACCTGTAAAATCTATCAGTTATGATCTTTAATATTCATCTATTCCGAATTTTTTCTTTTCAACTGCGTAAGTTTTAGTGTAAAAATCTAATCAAATTAAGATTTTTAAAATTAGACCGGTTTCCTGTTTCTATTTTTGGCGCAAACTGAATGCCGGATTAAGTTTGATCGCACGGGCGAAGTGTTTTTCGGCAAGCGTATTCATATTGATGTTTCGCAAACGGAGTCCGAGCATCCAATGAAAATACGGATCATTGGGTGTAAAGCGGTCGGCTTGGTTTTGGTAGGCGATGGCGGTTTCGGATTGTCCGTAGGAGGCGGCGGCACCGGCGAGGAAATTATTTGCCAGCGGAAGACCGGGATTTTGCCGGACGGCTTCTCGCCAGGCTGAAACCGCTTCTTCCTTACGCCCGAGCTGCCAGAACGATTCGCCTTTTTCCTCATACGCGGCAACGAGATTCGGAGCTTCTGCCAAAGCCTGATCGAGACTCGTTAACGCTTCAGCGTAACGTCCCGAACGGTTGAGAATCGCGCCGCGGTAATAAGAACTCAAGGCTTTTGCCTGCCCTTTTTGATGCTCCGCCGATTTGCCGAGCAGTTTGACGGCTTGTTCCGTATTGCCGGACAGATATTCGAGCCACGCGAGTTTCGGCAGGGCAAAACTATTTGTAAACAAACCCGTGTTCATTGCAATTTGAAGATGTTTTTTTCCATCGGAAATGTTTTGGCGGTCGTTCGGACTGAGCCATTGATCGGGGTTTGACCGCGCCAGCGCGAGTTCATCGGGAAGTCTGATACTTTCATAAGCACGTGTTCCCGCTGATTCGTGATAATGCACCCAACCGCTGTGCGCGTTCAGACCGATCCATAGATAGGCAAAGCCTAAAAATACCCAGCCCGCTTTTTTAATCTTGCCGGACGATTTCAAATTAAAACGATAAAAGGATAAATCTTTGGCGGTGAACATTCGAATGGTTCTAAGCGCAAGAAATGTTGTAACTATCGCAATTCCGAGTGCCATCAGCATCGGCACGAGTTGGTAAACATCCCAGACGGCTAAAAAGCTCGCCAGAAACACGATTGCTCCAATGATGTCTTCCGTCCAGGTCAGTGAATAGTTTTTCTTGATCGTTTGCTTTACGGCGACCGCCGGTTTCCCGAATCCGAAATACAAAGCGTCATTTGGACAGACGCTGATGCAGTCCATACATTTCATACAGCCCTGATCAACGACCATCCCGTATTGTTTCACCTCGGCGTGAACAAGTACGTTTGATGTGCAGGTTGCCGTGCAATGTCCGCATTGATTGCAGGCATCGGTGACGCGAATCTTTCCCGGCGCAATCTTATCGGCAAGACTGAAGAATCCGCCGTACGGACAGGCGTAAGTGCAAAAACCTTTCTGTCCCAAAAAATAGACGGTCATAAAACCGCAGATAAACAGAAACGGAATAGCGACCGCGACAGGCGGGAAGGTTGCCCAAAACTCGGTAGTTATCAGATGATTGGTAAATTGAGGAATCAGCGGCTCGTTCGGCGGCTTGGCAAAGTATCGAAAGACGGTCGGATAAACGAACATATAGAGCGCAACGATGAGCGGCACGAAGATCAAAAGACGCGAACGAAACGGTTTCGGCGTGAGTCCCATTTTCTTTAAAAGCCAGCCGCAAAGATCCTGAAGCGCTAGGATATGGCAGCCCCAACCGCAGACAAAACGCCCGAAAATGAGGGTTGCCAGAATCGCCAGAGAAAAGAAAATAAACCCCGCGTTGATCGCGCCGCTCTGGAGCGTGTACATCGCTTCGGAAGGTTCGATCGGCGAAACAGTCCGCCCCATGATCACCCATTGAATGATATGCGCGATCATTAAAAGATTGAGAGTAATAAGCGCACCGGCACGCCAACGACTTGATCGGGAACTGCGAATAACGTCTTTCCGCTCCGGCGAATTTTTTAAAACAGGGAGCGGAATTGACCGTTTTTTCTTTGTTTTCTGACTATCACAACCACTTTTCATAATTTGATCTCAACTCCTGCACCGGAGAGGTAGGCAGATACATATAGTATAACCGACTTGAATAAAGCTCCAAAAGAGTGTATAAAAAAAGTTAGCAAAATCTGCGTTATAAATACAAAATTACAATCAATCGTAGGGTATCGCCTAAGCGATTTGGAGTCGAAAAAATATGTTAAAATCTTTTCTTGTCACTTTACTTTTATTTAATGTGTACTTTAGCAACGGTCCGGGTAATTTACTAACCGGACCCAACCAAAACGGTCCGGTAAACAATACCGGAACTCTTGAAAAAATGATCGTGGCAAATGGCAACGTCGCGTTGGATATTGATTTGAACCGGCTCAATGGAACTCGCTCACGTGCAAAAGAAGCGACACCCAGCGAATTGCGTTTTGATGTGAAGCCCAATTCTTTTTTTACAGTCATTGTTTTTAACGATGAATTGCGCGGTCCGCTGCCCAGTTCGATGGAGATCATTCCGCAAAATTCTGTGGCTGTTCCCGCAAAATTAACCGCTTCCTACGGTCAGCTTGTCGTTGAAAACGCTCCATTCGGTGAACATTACGAACTCAATATACGGGACGGGCAAACGGGTTTTGTCTTTTTCAATATAGAAGGTCATCAGTTTGAATACGAACCCGAGCAGAATTTGTTGCGGATTGTGGACGGACGAGTGTTGTTGTCTCAAGAGTTTGCTGCCGAGCTTGGTCGTCCGACCGAAGCCGGTTCGGTCATGGGCAAAATTTCGATTTCCGCAACCATGCGCCCGATTGAAGTTACGCAGATTGTTGATGGGGAAGTTGACTCGGCGGTACTTCCGCCTCTTAACGATCCCCAAGCAGGAACCGTTCCGGGTCCTGATGTCGTCGTCGGAGATCTGATCGGGTTGGCGCAATTCGGCAGTAGCAGTGGAACAAGAGTCGGTCTTGCCGTGGGAACGGATTCTTGTAATTTCGGCACTGAGAATTTGAATTGGTTCGCCAATCCCAATAATGACCATCCGGTTATTCCGCAAAATCTTTATCGAATGAGCGGTGGAGCGACGAACGATGAACGCTTTGAACAAATCGGGCAATCCAGTGTCAAACACGCGTTTACGGCACTAACCCAAAATCTCTGTAATCTTGGTTGTAACGGTGTCGGCGGATCCAGACTCGGATCGGGTTGTTCGGATCCTTATTCAGCCAGCTTGAATTCCGGACCCAATCTCGGCTCACGTGCCTGGATCAATCCATTTACCGGTTTTTACCCGCGAAATGATTCGGCAACACCGAATAACAGCCACACGGGACATTCTCACAACGGAACATCGCACAGGATTCTGACGGAGATCAGTGATCTGAATACTTCTGTAAATACCGGTGCTACATATTACGCCGAAGCGCAATATATTACGCCCCACGAATATAACTGGTGCCAATCGAATCCGACCCAGTGCAATATGTATAACAACGTCTCGTATCGAAGATATAATGTCAACGGTACCGGCAGTCCTTTTACTTTTTCACCGGTCGGTGGAACGGTGCGAGCCAAACCCGCACTCGAAGCTTGGACAGGAGCTTCACTTGTCCAGATCAAACCTGAGCCGGGTATTGATGGTGTCGGAATAGTCGGTTACAAAGTGACGAACCCGTCGCCCGGAGTCTGGCGTTACGAGTATGCTGTTTATAACCAGAATCTCGATCGCGCCATTCAGTCTTTTGGTGTGCCAGTCGGAGCCGGTGTTACTTTGAGCAACATCGGATTCAATGCGCCGCCGCAGCATCCGGGATGGACAGGCGATGGAACGACAGGAAGTACCGGGTTTAGCAACGCACCCTGGACGCAGACACAGACCGGCGGAGCAATGACCTGGAGTTCGGAAACATTAGCCCAGAATCCGAATGCGAACGCAATCCGCTGGGGCACGATGTATAACTTCCGTTTTGAGTCCAATCGTCCGCCGCAGACTATGAATGCCACGGTCGGCTTCTTAAAGACGGGTGCGCCGATTACCGTTCAAATTCAAGGTCCGAGCCCGGCGGCGGCAGTAAATGTTTCCGTATCCGGTCGCGTTCTGACAACCGGCGGACTGGGAGTGCGTAATGCGCGAGTGACAATCACCGACGCGAGCAACACTGTCCGCACCTTATATACCGGCACGTTCGGCAATTTCCGATTTAGTAATGTCTTGACGGGCGGAACATATACGATTACGGTTACATCGGGTCGTTATTCCTTCACACCGCAGACATTGCAGGTCAATAATGAACTGACGGATGTTAATTTTATAGCTTCTGAATAACATTCAAACCATAGACTTAAACTACAAGGCGATCTTCGGATCGCCTTTTTTATTTCCAAATCAAAATCTTCCAAGCTAAAAAAAAAATAGTTAATCATACCAACTTTGATTGCCGTTGTTTGATAAAATCAAAATCGGCGGTCAAAGACAACCTGCTAACCGGTAAGTTGTTTGTATTTTTATTTTGGCAATAAGGTATAACCGGAACTTGCCGTAAATTCGGAAGAGTTTTAACTATTAGGTTGATGAAAATGAATCAAATTGCGTGGGTAACAGATATTCACCTTGACCGGTTGAATAAGCGGGATTATCTCGAATACAAGGAATATCTGCAAGAATTAAATCCTGATGGGCTGATAATATCAGGCGATATTGCCGAAGGCGAAGTCGTCTGTCGTTCACTCAAAGATTTTAACGATTCTTTTGATTTTCCGATCTTTTTCGTGTTGGGAAATCACGATTTTTACTTCGGAAGTTTTGAATCTGTCGAAAAAAATGTTCGCGCCCTGGTGAAAGATTCGGAGAATCTTCATTGGCTCAGCGAATCGGGCGTTAACCGATTAAATGATTCAACTGCTCTGATCGGTGTCGAAGGCTGGGGCGATGGGCGAAACGGGAATTTGAATCTGAGCGAAGGCGCGGCACGCGATATTCTGGCAATCAGTGATTACAAAGGTTTGAGCCGCGAAGAAATCAAAGTGTTTCTAAAAGAAAAGGGCGATAAATACGCGGCGATGCTGAAACCCGTTTTAACGGAAGCGGTTGAAAATTTTGAAAAAATTATTCTGGTAACGCACGTTCCGCCGTTCGTCGAAGTTTGTTTTGACCGCAGTCTGCGAATTTGCGGAGAATTTAAATTACCGTTTTACACCTGCAAGGCAATCGGTGATATGCTTTTAGAAGTAATGAACGAAAATCCCACGTGCCGTTTGACGGTTTTATGCGGACACACGCACGAAAAAGCCGATGCTCAAATTCTGGAAAATCTACGCGTCAGAGTCAAGGAATCAGGCTATGGAAGCTGGTGGGAGGCGACATTGATTGATTTGGATATATTATGAGAAAACCTGTCATTGCCGGAAATTGGAAGATGTATAAACTGCACGATGAAGCGGTGAATACTGCACTGGAATTGAAACCTTTGGTAGCGAACGCGAATCATTGCGAAATTGTCATCGCGCCGGTTTTTACTGCTCTGAAAACCGTCTGCGACCGTCTTGAAGGCACGAATATAAAGGTTGCGGCGCAAAATTGTGCGACCGAAACGGCGCACGGAGCGCATACGGGCGAAATCGGCGCCGATATGATCAAAGATGTCGGCGCGTCCGCCGTGATTATCGGACATTCGGAAAGACGGCAGTTTTACGGCGAAACCGACCGGAGCGTTAATTTAAAAACGTTGGCGTGTCTGCATTTCGGTTTGACGGCGATTGTCTGCGTCGGCGAAATGCTGCCCGAAAGAGAAAACGGAAATGCCGAAAAAGTCGTCAAAGAACAACTCGAAGGCGGTCTTGACGGTTTGACAGTTTCCGATATGGAACGTATCATAATCGCTTACGAGCCTGTTTGGGCGATTGGCACCGGAAAGACTGCCACGCCGGAACAGGCTCAAGAAATGCACAGCTTCATTCGCAATTTTCTCGCCGAAAAACACGGAAACGAAACGGCGGAAAACATACGGATTCTTTACGGCGGTTCGGTAAAACCCGAAAACATCAAAGAAATAATGAGCGAAGAAGACATAGATGGTGCATTGGTCGGCGGAGCAAGTCTGAAGGCAGAGAGTTTCGCCCAAATTGTTAATTACAAGTAATTAGATTGGAGTAAAGAAGTTGGCTTATTTTTTATACGGATTATTTTTTGTTTCTTGTCTCGTTTTGATCGCGGCAGTTCTTTTGCAGCCCGGTAAAACCGATGCCGGTGCGCTTTTTACGAGTAATGTTTCAAGCACCGCATTTACACCGCGCGGCGCGGCGAGCGTTCTGTCAAAATTGACGATTATCGCGGCAACCTGTTTTATGCTTTCCGCGCTTTTGCTTTCGATGCCCGCTCTGACCGGAAATATCTCGGTTTTGCAGACGACCGGCGACGTTAGCGAACCGGTTGCACCCGCAATCGGGTCAAATGCGAATACGGCGATTGATGCAAATACCAATGTTGCAACAGATGCAAATACGGCAAATGCAAATGTTACGGCTCCGGCAAATATTGAAATAAACTCAAACGCGGCAGCACCTTCAAACGCTAATGCAAAGACAGCAGAAGCAAATAAATAATTCCGATATTTTGAAAAATTAAATAAATTTTCCAAATGCTGAGGTGGCGTAATTGGTAGCCGCGCACGTTTGAGGGGCGTGTGGAGTGATCCGTGCGGGTTCGAGTCCCGCCCTCAGCACCAATTTATAAAAAAGGTTTTTCGTCTAATGCGAAAAACCTTTTTTGTTTTTCCAAATATTTTGAGCAACTTGGTATAACATACTTGGTACGCCCGAGAGCAATCAAGATTCGAGTTTAAATCAATCCGATTCTCCGGCTCTCAGCCTCGTGAGCCATAACGGGACTTGCGCGTTGCAGTTTCGTAATTACCCGAAAATTGTTCTCGAATACGGCGGCTTGTAATTTTTGTTTATAACCAACAGCTTTACTAAGCAGGTGAGTAAATATAATCGGACATTTTGAAAAGTTATGAGTCCCGCCTGAAGGCTAATGGCATTAAGTTAAGGAAATTTAGCCGCGGATTTCGCTGATGACGCGAATAAATCAAAAATTAAATCCGCGTCTTTCCGCGTTAATCCGCGGCTGAAACTATTCTTGAAATTGTTAAACGCTGTTATCTTAATGCCATTAGCCTTCAGGCGGCTTTCCGCCAGCGAAGCGCGGCGGAAAGGCACGCTTTAGCGTGGACTCAAAACATCGCAGAACTTTTGCTCACCTGCTTAGTTCTACTTTGTCAGATTAAGTTTGAAACTTAAAATCAAAGAAAATTAGCCGCAGATTTTCGCGGATAGACGCGGATAAATCGAATAAAATTGCTTAAATCCGAGCAAAATCAGCGTTCATCCGCATTCATCCGCGGCTGATTTTTAATCTGACAAAGTAGAATTAGATACCTTCCGGAAAATGTGCGGACTGATTTTTTACTACTTTTCTTTCGCGATCAGCGGTTCGGTCGAGCCTTCGGAACTTGAATTCATATCCTGAATCACGTAGTTTTCGCCCTTCGGAACCGTCTGCTCTTTTTCGAGCGCGGCTTCCAGAACGTCGTCAATTCGGTGGGCGAGAACAAATTCGAGTTCGCCGCGCACGTCTTCGGGAATTTCGTCAATCACAGCTTCGTTTTGATGCGGCATAATTATCCGGCGAATTCCGGCGCGATGTGCGGAGAGAACTTTTTCCTTAACTCCGCCGACCGGAAAAACCAAGCCGGAAAGCGTGATTTCGCCCGTCATTGCCGTATCGGAACGCACTTTTCTGCCCGTGTAGAGCGAAGCCATCGCCGAAGCCATCGTCACGCCCGCGCTCGGTCCGTCCTTCGGAATCGCTCCGGCGGGAACGTGCAGATGAATGCCGTTTTCCCTGATTTTTTTCGGATCAATTCCTAATTCTTCGGCGTGCGACCAGAGATACGAACGCGCCGCTTGCGCCGATTCCTTCATCACGTCGCCGAGCTGTCCGGTCAAGGTTAAACCCGAACCGCCGGGCAGCATCGTCGCTTCGATAAAGAGGACTTCGCCGCCCATTTCCGTCCAAGCCATTCCGGTCGCCACGCCCGCCGGCATATCGTCGCGCGCTTTTTCGGGATAAAAACGCGGCGCGCCCAAATATTCCCTGACATCTTCGGGCGTGATCGTAACTTTTTCGGTATTTCCCTGCGCGACTCTTAAGGCGACTTTTCGCGCCAGATTTCCGATCGTTCTTTCTAATTGACGAACTCCGGCTTCGCGCGTATATCGCGCCGTCAGAAGATTTACCGTGTCGTCCGTGATTTCGAGTTGTCCCTGTTCCAGACCATTTTCCGTGATCTGGCGCGGAATCAGATACTGCTTGGCGATATTTAATTTTTCCTGATCGCTGTAGCCGGCGATAGAAATGATCTCCATTCTATCGCGCAGAGGCGCAGGGATCGGTTGAAGCTGATTTGCCGTCGCGATAAAGAAAACCTTCGACAGATCAAACGGCAGATCGAGATAATGATCGCGGAACGTGTGATTTTGCTGCGGATCGAGAATTTCCAGCAGAGCCGAAGACGGATCGCCGCGATAATCATTGCCGAGTTTGTCAATTTCGTCGAGCATCATCACCGGATTATTGACGCCGACGCGGCGCAGAGATTGAATGATTCTGCCCGGCATCGAGCCGATATAAGTCCGGCGATGTCCGCGCAGTTCGGCTTCGTCGCGCATTCCGCCCAAGCTCATTCGCTCGAATTCGCGTCCCAAAGCACGCGCAATCGAACGCCCCAAAGAAGTTTTTCCGACTCCGGGCGGTCCGACGAAAAGTATAATCGGGCTTTTTGAATCGGGGCGCAGTTTGACGACCGCGAGCGATTCCAAAATGCGTTTTTTGACATCTTCCAGACCGTAATGATCTTCATCCAAAATCTTTTGCGCTTCGTTTAAATCCAGTTTTTCTTCGCTCGATTTTCTCCAAGGTAATTCCAGAACGTATTCCAAATATGTGCGAATTACGTGAAAATCC
Organism: Pyrinomonadales bacterium; assembly: GCA_038246645.1. Lineage (GTDB taxonomy): Bacteria > Acidobacteriota > Blastocatellia > Pyrinomonadales > Pyrinomonadaceae > JAHCHG01. The sequence goes on along the minus strand of JBBRVS010000114.1, from coordinate 5,199 downwards.
GGCGCGGTTTGCGGCAATTGCTCCATTCGCTTGAGTTCGCGCTCGGCTTCTTTTCGCACGTCGTCCGGCAAATCGGCGGTTTCGAGTCTTTCTCTGAGTTGTTCGGCTTCGGCTTTTTCGCCCGTTTCGTCTTCGCCGAGTTCTTTCTGAATCGCCTTCATTTGTTGACGCAAAACGTAATCGCGCTGCGATTTGTCCATTTCATTTTGCGCTTCGCTCGCAATTTTCGTGCGAAGCTGCATAATGTCAACTTCTTTGGCAAGCGCGGCGTGCGTCAAGGTCAGCAGATCGTCAACAGAATTTGATTCGAGCATTCTTTGTTCGGTTTCGCCCAGATCGAGAACCGATGCGAGAAAATACGAAAGCTGAACCGGATTATTCTGCGACATCACCGCCATCCGAACTTCGGGCGGAACTTGCGGCAGCATCGCCAGAGCCTGCTGTACGAGATTTTGAATATTGCGTTTTAACGCCTCGACTTCCGTGTTGTCTTTGATTTCGAGATCAGGCAAAACTTCGACCTGTGCCTTCAAAAACGGTTCTTCGCCCGTCCATTCGACGATGCGGAAACGATCAATTCCCTGAACGATTAATTGCAAAATATCATCGTTTCGCATCATTCTTTTGATCGTCACAATCGTGCCGATCTCGAATAAATCAGATGGTTTTGCCTCATTGCCGTTTTTATCCGGCGTTTTGGTCGTGAGACAAGCGATAAATTTTTGTTCCGTCGAAAGAGCGAATTCGACCGCCTTGATCGAACGCTCGCGTCCGACTGCTAATGGAACAACCGTTTCGGGAAAAAGTGTCGTGTTCTGCAAAGGCAAAACCGCAAGTTCGACCTTTTCGGGCAAATCCGGTTTATCTTCCAAATCTATGTTTTGTATGGTTTCGTTGTTCTCGTTCATAAATTTATTTCTGTGTTTTTAATTTTTCGATCTCTGCTTTTAATCTTTCGATCTCACTTTCGGATTCTTCCAATGTTCTCAAAAATTCATTCGTTTGCGGATTAAAAAGCCGAAAAGTATCTGTTTCGCGCACGATTTCCAAACCTAACCGCGGTGAAAAAATTCTATTGTCACTAACATTTACTTCAACGAGATTTTCACCTTGCCGACGAAAAGCCATCAGCGGCGCGGGTAAATATGCAAATTCGGGATCAAGCACATAATATTCTTCTGCGCCTGATTCCTCATACGTTCGAAGTTTTTCATCAATATCGTTTCTCCAAGTTTTTTCCGACGCGATTTCAATAATCACTTGCGGAAACACGCCTTCGCGCCAGAGCAGATAACTCGAACGCTCGACATTCGGAACTCCGAAAGCAACCAGTAAATCCGGCGCATACCAACGGCGCGGATTTCCTTGTTGGTCATAAAGATTCATATTCGTGGTTGCAAAAACATCGTCGCGCCCGTCGAAAAAATGCAAAAGCATTCCCAGAAGTTTATTGATGAGTTTTGCGTGAATAGAGGTTTCGCCCATATCGTCCTCGCGTTCTTCGGGATAATAAACGCCGTCGTAAATTACGGAAGTATAACTTTCCGCTGATGGCGGCGGAAAATTCGGCGATTCGGTTTGTTTCAAAACTTCGGACATTTTAACTTTCTCCTTTTTTCAGGCGAATTAATAACAGACCGTCTTGATAATTATGTTCGATTTTCGCGCCTTCGATGGATGCGGGAAATTTCAGAGTTTTTTCAAAATGGCTGTAAGTTATCTCCATCTGCTGGTAAGAAACTCCGGCGGCGCAGGTTTTATCCTTGCGGCAGCCGGCGATTGAAAGCACATTTCCCTGAATATCAATTTCGATGTCTTCCGCCGAAACTCCGGCGAGTTCGACCTTGACGAGCCAGCCATCGGAGGTTTGATAAACATCCGCCGACGGATACCAAAGTTTGCCCGAAGGCTTCGCGTCTTTCGACGTAGCCAGAAATTGAAAATAACGATTGATTGATTTTGCCATATTATTAAATATTTGATTATGCCGCGTCTTTTTGCTCTAATATATCCACTCTTTTTTCAACATCTTTTATTCGCATTTTATTTTGCATTAAATCTTCAAGCATAACTTCCGTGCGGGTATTCATAAATCGCAGTTTTTGATTTACTTCATCAAAATTCTCTTTTGTTTCCTGACGAAATCTTTCATTTTTTTCTTCAGCCTCGTCAAATTTAGTTTCCAAACCGTCAAATCTGGTTTCTAAACCGTCAAATCTGGTTTCCAAACCGTCAAATCTGGTTTCCAAACCGTCAAATCTGGTTTCCAAACCGTCGAATCTGGTTTCTAAGCCGTCAATTTTCTTTATGGCATTATTCATTAATCTGAACATTTCATTTATTTGATTTTCAGTCATTCATCTTTGTCCTCGAATTAAGCAGGTAAGCAAAAGTTTTAGGATATTATGAAAATTCTAAAAACTCTTTTAACTGACAGATTCACAATAATTTAGGAGTTTTCTGACATTTTCCATTATCCATTATCCATTTTGCATTGGTGCTTATTTATTCCAAAATGCCTTTCCGCTCGAAATGTCTTCCAGAGTTTCGGCGATTTCGCGTTCGTCTTCCATTTCGAGAGCAATATCCGCCATCGCGATAATTCCGGCGAGTTCGCCTGTTTCGTTAATAACCGGAATGCGGCGGATCTGTTTGTCGCCCATCAGACGGATCGCTTCAAAAACGAAATCATTTTCGTTTGCCGAGAAAACTTCCGTCGTCATCACGTCGCCGATCTTCGTTTCAAAATTCTTTCCTTCGGCGATGGCGCGGACGACAATATCTCTGTCAGTTACGATTCCGACGAGTTTTCCGTTTTCGACAACCGGAAGCGCGCCCATATCGCCTTCGCGCATCAATCGGGCGACTTCCGTTAAGGACATTTCGCGGCTCGCCGTTCTGACATTGCGCGTCATAATCTCGCGGCAGCGTTTTCTCGCATTTTCCGAAAAAGTTTTTTCCGTCATATCATTTATCTTTGAAACATTTATCATTTATCATTGAAAAATGTCATTGTCGCCATTTATATCAAGATTGATTTTATATGTTTAATGATAAATGATAAATGACAAATGGTAAATGTATAAATTATGGGAAAAGTTTTTGAAAACAGGCGCAAGCCGAAGCGCACGGGGAAAAAGGTTACGGTCGGAAAGGTTGAACAAATTCCGCCGGGACGCGGCGCGACCGTTAAATTAAAAGACGGCAAAGAAATTGCGCTGTTTAATGTCGGCGGCAAATTTCACGCGGTAGAAAATTTCTGTCCGCACAAAGGTTATCCGCTGGCGGATTCAAGGCTTTACGGCACAATCGTCGAATGCGACCTGCACGGCTGGCGATTCGATGTCAGCAGCGGCGAATGTTTTACGAAAAAAAGCTGCTCGATTGAATCGTATGAAGTAGTGATCGAAGACGATTGGATCAAGATTTTGGTATGACAATTCGCATCAGTAAAATAAATATAGTTGAATAAATTTCTTTCGGCGGAAAACAAATTACTGCAGCCTTGCAATGCGTCGGAAATCAGATCGTCGCTTGGAAGAAAGGAAAAGTCATCTGGGTTAAAACGAAATAAAATGAGAGAAAAAGAACGCTTACTGGAAAAATCAATTTCATAAAAATCGGTTCTGATTGATTTCGAATAAGAAAAACTATACAAATCCCAGAACTTTTGGGGTTTATGAAATTATCGGCACGAACAGTTCCAAAAGATTTAGATTCGGAAATCATCCGGTTAGAGAAATAGAATTGATTCGTGATTTTGAAAATGTTAAAAGACTCGGTCTTTTTCTTATTAGAAAAGATGCTAAAAATTTAGCTGATCATCTAAATTCTTAAAAATTTAGCTGTAATTTTTTAAACTAAAATCAATCTCCGTCATCGCCGATCGCTTCGACCGGGCAAGCCATCAGAGCTTCTTCGCAGAGAGCTTCTTCTTCGGGCGTTGCGGGTTGCTTGTGAACAAACGAATAGCCGTTTTCATCAAAACGCGTGAAGTTTTTGGGTGAAGTGTCGCGGCACACGTCGCAGTCAATACATTGTTCATCAACGTAATATTTGCCTTTTACATTTTCGGGTAATTTATCTTCGATTTCTGCCATAATTCCAATCTCTAAAAGTATCTTTTATTTTACTTTTTTACAATGTCAATTTTATCGCCGTCTTTGGCGGCAACAACCGGTTTGTGAATTTTTTCCGCTTCCGCAGCAAATTCTTCGATGTTTGCATAACGCTGCGAAAAATGCGTTAAAACCAGAAGATTTGCCGAAGAATCTCTGGCAATTTCAGCGGCTTGCGCGGCGGTCAGATGCCCGTGGGCGACCGCTTCAACGGTTTCGCTCGAAAGATAGGTTGATTCGCAAATCATAAAATCGGCATTTTCCGCTAACTTGTAAGCCGCCTTGCAGACTCTCGTATCCATTATAAATGCACAGCTTAAACCTTTTTTCGGAGAGCTGACTTCTTCGATTTTGACAACATTTTCGCCCGCTTTAATAAATCCGTCGCTAATCAATCTGCCGACATCTTTTCCCTTTATGCCGAGTTTTTCCAATTTTTCCGCATCCATCGAAAGGCTGTCCGGTTCTTTGATTCTGTAACCCCAGGATTCGACCGAGTGATCCGGTTTACGCGCTTCGATTATCAATTTTTTATCTTCGAAAATCACGCCTTCTTCGGAAACGGGATGTTCGGTAATTTTGGCGACATTGTGGTAAATTGAAGCGTTTTTCAGATTTTCGACGTATTTTCTGCCGCTCGCCGGATAAAAAAGTTCGACCGTGTGCGGAATTTTATCGAGCGACAATCTCTGCAAAATTCCGGGCAAACCCAAACAGTGATCGCCGTGAAAATGCGTGATAAAGATTTTTGTGATACTTGTCGCCGAAACTCCCGAAAAGATCATCTGCCGCTGAGTTCCCTCGCCCGGATCAAAGAGAAAACCTTCGCTCTCCCAGCGGATAAAATACCCGTTGTGATTGCGCGTCCGGGTCGGAACCTGGCTTGCCGTTCCCAATGCAAAGAAACTTTTTGAAGACATTTAAGCACCAATGGAAAATGAAAAACGGAAAATGGAAAATACCAGAAAATACCTAAACTCTTGTTGAATCTATAAGTTACAGGCATTTGTAAGATTTTCATAATACCTCTTTACTTTTGCTTATCTGCTTACTACTCCGTAAATTAAATTTTCGAGTGTTT
>JBBRVS010000113.1:0-17173 GCA_038246645.1 Pyrinomonadales bacterium | reverse complement strand
TTTTCTGGAAAAATGCACGCACGATTACAAAGGAAATCTTGCCGCTTTGCAAAAACTCGGGATCAAGCCCGAAGCCGTAACGGACGACACCTGCATCGCCGCTTATCTGCTCGATTCGAGCCGCGCCAAATACGATTTGCAGACGCTCGGACGCTTGAACCTGAATCGCGAGACGGCGCTTGAAATTCCCGCAAATTTTACCGAATCGCAATTCAGAACCTGCGAACGCGCCGATTTTACGTTTCAGCTCGCGCCGATTTTGCGGCGGCAAATCGTCGAAAACGGTTTGGAAGAAATTTATACAACGATGGAACTGCCGCTCGTTTCCCTGCTTTATAAAATAGAAATGGCGGGAATGAAGATTGACGACGCGGCGCTCAAAGGTTTTTCCGATTTTATTTCGACCGAACTCGAAACTTTGAAAGAGAAGATTTTTAAGATCACAAACCGCGAATTTAACATCAGTTCGCCGAAACAGGTCGGCGAGGCTTTGACGGAGTTAAATATCGAAACGCGTCATAAAACGCCGACCGGACAAATTTCGACGAGCAAGGACGTGTTAAATGAACTCGCCGAAACCTACGAAATCGCGCAGATGATTATAGATTACCGCGAACTCGAAAAACTCAAAACGACCTATTCCGACGTTTTGCCGAATCAAATCGCCTCCGACGGCAGAATCCACGGAACGCTCAATCAAACCGTCGCCGCGACCGGCAGGCTTTCTTCGACCGATCCGAATCTGCAAAATATCCCGATTCGCACCGAACTCGGTCAGCATATTCGCCGCGCATTTATTCCCGAAAAGGGCTGCAAATTGATTTCCGCCGATTATTCGCAACTCGAACTGAGAATTTTGGCACATATCACGCGCGACGAAGTGATGCTCGAAGCGTATAAAAACAACGAAGACATTCATTCAAAAACCGCAACTCTCGTTTTCGGCGCGAAAACTCCCGCCGAATTAAAGGAAAAACGCCGCCTGGCGAAAATCGTTAATTTTGCGATTGCCTACGCCGTCGAATCGTTCGGTCTGTCGCAGAGAGTCGGTATTTCGCGCGCCGATGCCAAACAGGTGATCGAAGATTATTATGAAACCTACAAAGGCATCAAAAAATTTATGGAAGAAACGCCGGAAATCGCCCGCGAGAAAGGTTTTGTCGCCTCGCTTTTCGGCAGACGCAGGTATCTGCCCTCGATCAACGACCGCAATTACAACGTCCGCTCAAGAGCCGAACGCGAAGCTATAAACATGCCAATTCAGGGAACCTCAAGCGATATTGTCAAAATTGCGATGCTCAAAGTTGACGAAGCTCTGCAGCGCGAAGGCTTGAAAACACAGATGATTATGCAGGTTCACGACGAACTTTTATTTGAGTCGCCGGAAGCGGAAGTCCAAAAAGCGACGGAAATCATCAAAATCGAAATGGAAAAAGCCGTGCAATTAGACGTTCCGCTCACGGTCGAGATCGGCGCGGGCGACAATTGGATGACGACAAAATAAGTATGAAAGGTAAAAGGTAAAAGATAGAAGCTAAAGCAAATTTTCAGTTTTACCTTTTACCTTTTACCTTTTACCTTAAATATTTACTTCACCAAAAATCTCGAAGGCGCGACAAAACTTTGTGCCTGCGGATTGTAATAATCATAAACAATCGAAGCCGGAGTTTGGGCGTTGATTCCGTAGCGCGGTTTGAATTTGAATGAAAAATTAACCGGATTGGCGGCAATCCACGCGTAAATGACGATCTTATCGGGCAAAACATCGTAGCGCGAAATTCCGCCTTTTTCATTTACGGCTTTTTCCAGCGAAGCGCGGTCAACATCCGCGCCCGGCGGAATTCCGATTTCGGCTAGGATCATTCCGTTACGGCTGTAGATTTTGCGTTCAATTTTCACCTGACAGGTTATCTCTTCGCCGATATTTGCTTGCAATTTATCATAATTTACCTGCAAATCGAAATAATTTGAATCCGCTGCGGCATCCTTCCAATCAATATAATGTTTCGCGACGATCTGCGCCATTAACAAATTCAATTTCGCCGCGTTTTTTATTTCAATACGATTTTCGTCTTTGTTTAAGGCGGAAGAGAGATCAAGAAAGATCGGATTTGCCAGCGTATTTTCATCAAAAGTCAGATCCTGCAATTTCACACCGTTGACAAAAATTTCGGCTTTGTTATTTTCCGGCAAAGAAAGGACGGATTTTTGAAAAAGAATTAAAGAATCCAAAACATTGACGGTCGTCTGCGTCGAAAACCAAACACCGTATTTGTCTTTGTTATCAAGCAAAAATCTCAAACCCGCCGAAATTTCATTTAAATACTGATTTTCAATTGACGGGTTTTGTAATTTCGCGTCTTTCAAATTGATGAAAACCTGCAAAACGAGCGCGGTCGTTTCGATATCTGCCGCACGCCCCCAACCGTAAAACGGCGTGCTTTCCGCTTCCCAAAATGTCGAAAATTGATCTTGTTTAGCAAGAGATTTCAAGCGTTGAGCAATATTTTCGGCAGTGTCCAAATCGCCCGTTTGGATCAAAGCCAGCGCAAAATTGGCAAGAATATACGGAGTTTGTCTTTCGTTTGAACCGACTTTCAAATACTCCAAACCTTTGATTAAAGCATTTTTCTTGTCCGCGTCGTCGCCGGAATTTATCGAAATCGTCCGCACGATATAAGCCGTGATCTGCGCGTTGTTTTCCCAACTTCCATCCGCATTTTGCTGTTTTAAGAGCCATCTCTTGGCGTTTTCGATTACTTTTTCGTCTATTTCGATAAAGTCTTCCGCGTCCGTTAAAAACCGCAGAATATACGCCGTCAGCGCGACTTTCGGCGTGTCGGTTTTGCCCCAGAAAGAAAATCCGCCGCCCGGCGTTTGATAATTTAAAAGCCTCTGGTAGCCGTCGCGCAAATATTCTTCGGCTTGGCGTTTTATTCGCGGCTCGACCGATTTCCCCAAATCTTTTTCGAGTTTTAAGATCAAAAGATTCGGATACGTCGAAGAAGTCGTCTGTTCGCCGCAGCCGTAAGGTCTCTGCAAAAGTCCTTCGACCGATTCGGCGACGTGCGCGAGCATATTCGGATAGATTTTGAGTTCCGTCTTTTTCGTATCGGCAAAAGCATTTTCGGGGAAATTCACATTCAGAACGCCGCTTTCGCTGAACATCGCCGATTGCGTCTGAACGATCTCGCGCCCGTTCGGTTTGACGGTCAGCGATTTTTCAACCGCATCCGATTCGTCTTTGGCAATTGCCGTAATTCTCTGCTTTGCTTCAATTACGGGCGAATTGGCGCGGAAATTAAAGACCGCGTTTTGCGTCGAATTCGGCGCGATTTCGAGTTGCTGTGTTGCGCCGTTAAGAGAAGTTGACCAATCGTTTTCCGTCATCGAAACCGCGACCTTTTGGCGTTTGTCGGTGTAATTTCTAACCGGGACGGGAAGAGAAATCTCATCGCCTGTCGTCAGAATTTTCGGCGGATCGAGTTCGGCAAAAAACGGCTGAAATGTCTGGATTTCCTTTTCGATCAAACCGATTTCGCCCGTTGCGGTCGAGCCGATGGCGTAAAGTTTCCACGTCGTCAAGCTGTCGGCGAGTTTGAAATCAAAGGACGCACGCCCCCGTTTATCAGTAATAATTTCCGGCTGCCAGACGAGCGTTTCGGGAAAATATTCCCGCAGGCGCGGCGTTGAAATCTGTCTGCCGCCGATATTGTTCAAAATGCCCGCCACCGTAACATTTGTTTCGGTAACGGTTGTCGAAACTGCCGAACTTGACTGATTAATCGTCATTTCCGCGCCGGACGTAACTTCAACGACAGATGAAACAGTCCCGACTTCCAGCGTTATATTCAAAGTAATCAGATTCATCGAACTGACAACGACATTTTGAACAGTTGTCGTTTGAAATCCGGGCGAAGATGCCGAAATTATATATTTGCCCGACGGCAGATTTTCGATCAGATAATATCCATTTTCATTTGTTTCTACCGCGTATTTTTGCAAAGTCCGCTGATTTTCCGCCGTAACGGTCGCGCCGGGAATAACCGCGCCGTTCGGGTCAACAAGCGTGCCGCCGATGGCGCCGCGCGAACTGGAAATTCCTTCTTTTGAAATCGTTGCGAGAGTTTTTTCATCCGAAAGATTCATTTCCGATAAAATAGTCGTAAAAATCGCCACATCGTAATCGTCGAATTGTCCTTGAATCGCGTCTTTTCCTGCGCTTTGCAGTTTGAAAACGATCAATTTCTGCCGGACGAGCCGCGATTTTACGACCTGCTGATTTTCGCCCTCGAAATTTCCGCTCGTTTCCGGCGTATTTTTCGTCGTGTCGAGTTCGTATTCGGTCGCCGTCAGATAAAACGGGCGATTCCATTCATCGCGCAAATCATTGAGTTCGATTCCGCCGTTTTTGAAAACCGTTTTTAGTTCTTCGACCGTTCTCGGATAAGTTTTATTTTCGGCGGCAGAATTATTGAAAATGACGTTGAGTTTATTTTGCAGAGCGGCAAATCTCTGAAAAGAAATTCGTTTGACGACGAAATCGTCAGCCGTATCGAATTTTTTATCCGCGCTCGAACTTTTCAAGACAAGCGCGGCAATAGTTCTGTCAAACTCGAATCCGGCGCGAAAAGGCATTCCCCACGCATCGCGCAAATTGTCGAAATCAATACCGCCATCCAATAAAATCCGGCGCAGAGATTTTTCGTCATTTGGAAATTCACCCGTTTTTTTATAGTGCGAATCAATCGCCGCTGTGAGCGGTTCGAGCATTTTTATAAAATAATCTTTGTAAATTTCGCTGAAATTTTTCTGATAAGATTCGCTGTCAAAAAACTGCGGTCGGTTTGTTCTTTTAACCAGCAGAAATTCCGCCGCCAGCTGAAAATCCGCCGTGATCGGTTTTGTCACGTCGAGATTATGAAGATCGCGCCGCGTCAGATTTCCGAATGATTCCGCCGTTCCTAAAAGTTTTTGAATAAGGGCGAAATTGCTTCCGACGCGCTCGGTCAAAGCGCGTTCTTCGATGGCTTTATCAAGAACAACGATGCCGAGCGCGGTTTCAACCGGCTTTGCTTGAGCGTCGCGCACGCGAAAATCGAGTTTTGCTTCTTCGCCCGGGCGATAAATCGTTTTGAGTGATTTGAGATTAAAATCCAAATCATTCGGCGACGGATAAATCACCGTTTTCGCGTGATAAACCGGATTATATCTTTCGTCTTTAAAATACGCGGCAATCGTCAGTTCGCCTTCAAAATCGGGACGAAACGGAATTCGCAAGGTTTCTTTGCCGTTTTTCAGTGAAATTCTTTTCGAATAAATGACGCTCGAATTTTTCAAAACATCAACAAAGATCGAATTATTCGCTTCGCTCGATAAAATCTGCGCTTCGATGGCTTCGTTCGGCAAATAGATCGTTTTGTCGGTTTTGACGAGAATCTGTTTTTCATTTTCATCAATATAGAGATTATCGGAAAAACTGCCCGTATTTCCCTGCGCGTCGCTTGCGTAAATTTCCACAATGAATTTATCGTCCAAATTCGCAAAAGGTTTTTCGGGAATACGGATTTCAAATTTGCTTGCGCCGTAAGTGTTTGTTTTCGCCCGTGCAAGAATTTCGTTGCTTTTCAAATCTTCGAAATTTCCCTTAATTTTTATGTCGCTTCGCGCCGGAGTTCCGTCCGGATAAAACGTCGAAACGTAAAAATGAAACGGCAATTTCGGATTTACGTCCGAGCCGTAAATAAAGAAATAAATATGGATAGCTTCTTTTGAAAGCCGCAGATCAAAGCGTTTCAGTTCGGTTCTGCTCGTTGTCGGGTCGGTAAAATACGCGGCAAATTTCAAATCTGCAAAACGCTTCCATTGATCGTTTTTCAGATTTTCCAAAGCCTTCGTCAAATTAATTTTCGCCGTAAATTTCCCTGCCGCATCCGTTTCGCCTTCGTAGATTTCTTCCGCGTCTTCGTCATCTTCATCCGATTCGTCTTTGAATTCGCGCACAATTTTTACTTTCCCTTTTTCAACCTGTTTGCCGAACAGATAATCGGCATTAACCGTAATTTCCGCTGCGGTTTGCGCCGGCAAATAAAACGTCCGGTCGGTTTTGACGTTGACCTTAAAATTCGGTAGATCGTAGCGCGTGATCTTGATTTCCGCTGCGCCGATCACGTCTTCGTCGTCATTTTCGACTTCGATTTTAAACGTGCCGAGTTTGATATTTTCGGGAATCTGCCATTCGATGCTCGAAACGCCGAAGCGCGACGTTTTAACCGTTTGTGTATAAACGGCTTCGTCGTCATCGTCCGAAATTGTAAAAATCAATTCGGCATCAGCAACGGGCTTTCTCAAAAAATCCAAAAACAGCCCGCGCACGAAAAGTTTCTGATTCGGCTGATAGATCGGTTTGTCCGTGTTGAGATAAACAAACGATTCCGAGGAGATTTCCAGATCTTCGTCCGCCTCGCGCGTGATGCCGTTTTTCTCGCCTTTGATCTCGATTTCGCCCGCATAACTTCCCGTTTCGAGTTTGGTATTTTCGGGAATTTCAAAACTGAGCGTTACAAATCCTTCATCGTTTGTCTTTCCGCTTGCCGAAATTTCTAATTCGTCTTCATCGGAATCAATGTCCAATTCGAGCGTAATTTTGCCCGAAATTTCGACATTTTTGATCGGTTTTTTAGTAACGGGATGAAGCGCGAGAATATGTGAAGTAAATTTCATTCCCGCAAAAACCTTTTCCGGCGCGGAAATCCGGAGTTCGAAAAGTTCGGGCATAATCTCGGAAAGCGCGATAATTCCGCTCGTTGAAACCGAAGAATTTTCCTGCGAAACCGAATATCTGAGCCGATGCCAGAGAATATCTTCCGCGTCCGGCTTTTGCGAAAACTCAAACCGGAACGGCAAATTTTGCTTTCCGCTTTTGAGATTTTTGACCGTTTCGCTCTTTGCCAAAACCAAATCTTTCGCATCTAAAATTTCCAGTTTGATTTCTGCTTGAAATGAGCGGAAAGAATTTTCCAACGCAAGATTTACAGTTAAACTGTTCGCCTGGAAAACGGCGGTCGTTTTTGTTTCATCAGCGCGCAAAATATTCTGCGCTTGCATCGCGCCGACTAATAAAAGACACACAAAGATGGCAACGGAAATCTTCCACTTCATTACATTTACTCCAAGTTTTCCAACAGTTTAAAAGATTTGTAAGTTCAATACGTGTGATGCGCCGAGTTTTTGAAACGGTTGCTTTAACACACGAAAATTCATCAAGCCGGGAGCGCAGACAGCCTGCCTGCATGAGCGCGGGAGCGCGAAAAAGCCTTTGCTCCAAAGAAAGTTTATTGTAATCAAACGCCTTTTCGCGCTATCGCGCTCATGCAAGCGGGGACGCTTGCGCTCGAGTCGTCTGCTCCAGTCATTTACTTAACCGAAAACTTGAGCGGCGCGACGAGGCTTTGCGCTTCGGGGTTGTAATAATCGTAAACTATTGAAGACGGCGTACTTGCATTGATTCCGTAGCGCGGTTTGAATTTGAAATTAAATCGTGTGCCGCCCGCTTTTGACCACATATAGAAAATTATTCTGTCCGGCAAAATGTCGTAGCGGCTCAAACTCCAATCGTTTTTTAAGGCTTCTTCCAGAGATTCGCGGCTGATGTCCGCGCCGGGCGGCGTGCCGATTTCGGCAAGAAGCATTCCGTAACCTTTGAAGCCGACGCGTTCCGTTTCGACGCTGCAAGAAATTTCCTGCATAATGTCCGCCGTCTGCCGGTCGCATTTATAATCTAGCCTGAGTTGCCGTGCGCCGCTCGTGTTTTGATTGGAAATTTCCGCCGTTTGCCAGTCAACATAATGATTTGAAACGACTTGCGCCATAACCTGCGAGGATGAGGAATTTTTAATTTCCAGACGATTTGATATTGCATTTAATTTTCCCGACAAATCCAAAATTACAGGCGCGATTTTGTCTGCTGAAACCGAAACGCTTTGAAGATTTTCGCCGTTGAGCAAAATTTGAATCTCGGTATTCTGAGCGTTTTCCGTATTTTCATTGGCAAGCGTCGCTAAAAACGCGTCCAGAACATTTATCGTCGTCTGCGTCGAATACCAAACACCGTAACGATCTTTGTTTTTCAGCAAAAAAAGCGTGCTTTTTGAGATCAGGTCTTCGGTCTTTGGTCTTTGATCTTCGTTTTTTTCAACTTTGAACTTTGAACTTTGAACTTGAAACTTGGTAAGCAATTGCAAAACGAGCGCGGTCGTTTCGATTCTTCCGGCAGTTCCCCAACCGTAAAACGGCGTGTTTGTTTCGAGATTCCAGTAAACTGCGTCATTTTCAGGAATCGCCATTTTCGCTAACCTTTCGGCAATTGCGCTTGCATCTTCAACATTTCCAGAATCTAAAGAAGCCAAACCAAACAGCGCAAGTGCATACGGTTCATCAATTTCATTGTTTCGTGCCTTTAAATAAACGAGCGACTTTTGCAGAGCGTTTTCCGCTGTTTGTTCCAATTTTCCGTCGTTTTTCGCTCTTTGCATCGCCAAAATCCGCGCAACGTAAGACGTAAATAATTTCGTTCTATTAGAATCGGTGGTTGTTTCGTAATAATATTTTTTCTGGAAACTTCCGTCCGCTTGCTGCTCGGAAATCAGCCAATTTTGCGCTTTTGTGATGACGTTTTGGTCAACTTCGACAAAACTGCGCGCGTCCGACAAAAAGCGAATGGCGTAAGCCGTCAGCGCGATGTCGGCTTCTTCCTTTCCGCCCCAATACGAAAAACCGCCGCCGGCGACTTGATAACCGAGAAGACGTTCATAACCTTTGGCAAGATTTCTCTGTGCTTTCGCTTCGAGATTTGCGCCGGATTTGAATTTTAAGATCATCAGATTCGGATACGTCGAAGAAATGGTCTGTTCGCCGCAACCGTAAGGTCTTTGCAACAAACCTTCGACCGATTCCGAAACGTGCGAAAAAAGGTTCGGATAAATTTTCACTTCCGCTTTTTGCGTTTTCGGCAATGCGTTTTCGGGGAAATTCACCTCAAAAGTCTGCGCGCTTTTAAAAAGGCGCGAATCCGTTTTAACGATTTCCCGACCGTTCGGACGAACCGTTACAGGCTTTTCGATTGCGTCGGATTCTTTTTGACCGATTGCCGTAACTCTTTGTTTGCCGTCTTTTACAAATGAATTTGCACGAAAGCCGAAAACCGCATTTTCCGACGCGCCGGAAGCGACTTCGATTTGCTGTTTTTCCTGATTCAAAAACGAAAACCAATCGGCTTTTGTCATTGTTACATCAACTATTTGTTTCGCGTCCGTGTAATTTCTAATTTGCGTCGGCAGATAAATCTCGTCGCCTTCCGTCAAAAACTTCGGCGGATCGAGATCAACAAAAAACGTCTGAAACGCCTGAATTTCCTTTTCCGCAACGCCGATTTTGCCGTTTTTTGTTGAAGCGATTGTGTAGAGTTTCCAGGTCGTAATATTATCGGCGAGTTTGAATTTCATCTCGGCTTTGCCGTTTTTATCGGTGATAAGTTCGGGATTCCAAACAAGCGTTTCGGGGAAATATTCCCGCAGTCGCGGCGTGGAATTTTCCTGCGAAGATGTGATTTCGTCTTGATTTTCTTGCCTTTCTTTTCCGGCAATTCCGGGTTGTAGTTGAAGTAAACTGCTAAAATTTGTTCCTTTTGGTAAAGAACTAATTTGCTGCTGAGATATATTTGTATCAATTTTAGTATCTGAAGTATCTACTGACATCCTTAATGCCGAAACAGTTACAGTTTCTTCGACCGAACCGATTTCAAGCGTTACATTCATCTCGATCAAATTCTGCGAGCGAACCTGAATTCCCGCATAAACCGAAGATTTGAAACCTGCAACATCAATTCTGACCGAATAGCTTCCCGAAGGAATATTTTCGATCAGAAACACGCCGTTTTCACCTGTCGCCGCACTAAAGATTTTTGTCGAATCGGCTTCATTGGTCGCAGTTACAGTTGCGCCGGGAATAACCGCGCCGCTTGCGTCGGTAACAGTTCCGCGAATCGCGCCGTTTTCGCCTGTAAACGCGATTGCTTTAACATCTTTTTTCTCGAATTTCGTGTCTTTCGATTGCACATTCAAAACGCTCGAAAATGCCGCGAGATCGAAATCGTCGTTATATAAAGGTTCTTTAGCCGTGCGGTTTTTGCCTTTGCTTCGGAGCGTGATGACGGCGAGTTCTTCGGTTACGGGCGTGATTTGTTGTTTGCCGTCCGCAACGGTTATGTTGTCAACGTAACGGTATTGTCTGCCATAAACCGCATAAACAGATTCGCCGAAACCGTCTTTGATCTGCGCGAAATCAATGTCATTTTCTCGTAAAAAAGCGGCAAATTCGTCTTCCGATTTCGGAAAATCGCGTTTTTCGGCATTGACGGTTTCGCTCAAAATTTTGTTAATGCGCGCTTCGGTTTCGGCAAAATAATCAATTTTATTTTCCCAAACTGTAAAATCGTCGCGGTAATAATTCGGTTCATAAACACCGTTCGCGCCGTAGCTGTAAAAACGAATGACGTAATTTCTGCCCGAAACGTCGAATTCAATTATATAATCGCGATTCCAACGATCTTTTAATTGGTCTAAATTTACGTTTTGTTTGAGAAGCTCGATTTTTAAGGTTTCCTTATCGCGAATAAATTTGCCTGTTTCTTCGGGATAATTTCGCGCAGCCGCATCAATCGCTTTGCCGGTCGGCGTAAAATACGCAAAACTCGCGGTCGAAACCGTAAAATCATCTTTTGTGCCGAATTTTTTGTCCGCTCCGGCGGTTTTGAAAGCGGCGATATTTTGCGTTTTATCAACCGAAAAAACGGCTTGATAATTTTGTCCCCACGGATCGCGTATTTCGTCGAAATTTATGCCGCTTGCGCTCAAAATTTGTTTCAAAGAATTTTCGTCGGTCGGATGCGCGTAATCTTTTTCAAATTGTTTTTTCAAAACATCTTCGACCGAAACGAATTGTTTTTTGAAAAATTCGGCATAAAGGCTGTTCGCTTCGGCGCGGTTGAAATGACTGCGGTAAATCTGCGGTGAATAATAATTATTTGCCAGCATAACTTCCGCCGCCAGCTGCATTTCGTCCGAGATCGGTTTTGATAAATCGAGTTCGTTCAAATCGTTGACGGAAATTCCGCCGAATGATTTTGAATAACCCAAAAGAGAGAAAAAACGGCTGAAATACGAACCGAATTCCGCGTCGGTGCGGGCGCGTTCTTCGACCGCTTTGTCAAAGATCACAACGCCGAGCGCGCTTTCAACCGCTTTGCCGATTCCGTCGAAAACCGAAAATTTTACGCTTGCTTCTTCATTCGGTTTGTAAACCGCTTCGGAAAACGTCGCATCGAGTTTTAAGTTTTGCTGTTCGGGAAAAATTATCCCGCGCGTGTCTTTCGTGATGTCGTCGGAATAATAATAATCTTTTACTTCTTCGGTCGGAAAATACGCCGCGACAATCAAATCGCCTTTGAAATTCGGATTATAAGGAATTTTCAAATCGCCGCGACCGCCTTTTAATTTGACGAAACGCGATTCGATGACCGAATAATCTTTGACAATATCAACATAAACGAGCGCGTCTTTGCGCGTCGAAAAAATATCGAGTTTCACGCTTTCGCCGGGTTTGAAAATCGTTTTTTCGGTGTAAATTCTTATGCCCTCATCTTCGTCGAAATAAATTTCTTCTTCGAGCGTTCCGGTTTGTCCGTTTTTATCACGGGCAATGATCTGCAATTTCAAATCGTCTTCTTTATCTTCAAATTTCGGTCGAAGATATTCAATTTTTCCCGCGCCGAGTTTGTTTGTTTTTAATTCCTTTAATTGTTTAAAAGTGTCGTCATCGTCATCATCATTTTTTCCATTGACAATGACATTGCAAGAAACGGGTGTTCCGTCGGCGTAAAATGTTGAGATATAAGATGTAATCGGCGTATCTGGATTTTTGTCTTCACGGTTTCCGACCAAATAAACGTGAATCGGCTCTCTGGAAATGCGAATGTCAAAACGTCTCTGTTCGGTTTTATTGGTCGTCGAATCGGTAAAATACGCGGCAAAATTTAAATCGTCGAATTTGTTCCAATCATTTTCTTTTAACTGCGCCAAACTCTCGCTCAAATTTATTTTCGCCACGAATTTTCCTTCTGCGTCCGTCTCGCCTTCAAAAGTTTGTTTTTCTTTGACATCGTATTTTTGCTCTTTGTAATTCCAACGCCGTTCGCTTTCCTCGACAACGCGAACTTTTCCCTTCAAAACCGGCTGACCGAACAGATAATCGGCTTTGACCGTAACTTCGGCGATTGTATCCGTCGGCAAATAAAAGGTTTTGTCGGGTTTTGCAGTAACGCTGAAATTCGGCAGATCGTAGCGCGTAACCTTAAAACTTTGCGAGCCGAGTTCGTCGGAATCGGCGTTTTTAATCGTAACTTCATAAGTTCCCAATTTTGCATTTTCGGGAATTTTCCACGAAATCGAGGCGATTCCGAAATCCGAAGTTTTCACGGTTTCCTTGTAAAGAATCAGGTCATCTTCGCTTTTGACAATAAATTCGAGATCGCTCTGCGTGATGACCGTGTTGTTTTTATCGAAATAAAGCCCGCGAACTTTGAAATCCTGTCCGGGCTGATAGATCGGTTTATCGGTCGTCAGAAAAACCGAACCGCTCGAATCGGGCGATTCCAAATCTTCGTAAATATCGCGGACAATTCCGTTTTTTGTGCCTGTAACTGTCAGATCCGCATCGGAAATTTTCAGATCGGGCGATATTTTGAAATCGAGCGTCGCAAAGCCTTCGCCGTCGGTTTTGCTTTTTGAAGTTAAGGTAATTTCGTCTTCGTCCGCGTCGGTGTCGAGTTCAATATCGAATTCGCCTTTGATTTCGACATCTTTTACAGGCTGATTCGTCGCGGGTTGAACGGCGCGAACCTTTACGCGGTAAGTTTGTCCGGCAAAGAAATATTCGGCGGCAGCAACTCTCAGTTCGAAAACGTCTCTTAAAAGTTCGGAAAGCGAAACGATTCCGTTCGATTTCACGTTTCCGCTTGCGTCCGAAATTCGATAATTCAAGCGATACCACGAAATTTTTTCTTCCGCGTTTTTCAGCAAATCGCCAATCGGAAACGTGATTTTATAAGTTTCCTTTCCGCGTTTGAACTTCGTATTTTGCGAAATTTGCGCTTTGATTTCATTTTTTTCGTCGAGAATTTCCAGAGAAATTTTCCCGTCGAAATTGTTTGCGGGATTTTCAAAAACGATCGCCGCATTTGCCGTTTTATCGAAAAAACTTAAATTTGATTCGTTTTCATTTACCGTTTGCGCCCGAAGCGAAAAAACGCACACCAGACACACGACGAGCAACGGGAAGATTCTTGATCGCACTATTTTTTACCTCTTATTTTTCTTTAGTTTAAGGATGTTTCGTGAAACTTGTCCGCTGTGATGCGCCGAGTTTTTGAAACGGTTGCTTTGACGGAATTTAAATTTTTGGAAATTATCCAAAATCTTTTTTTGTCACATTTTTTTCGGTTGCGGTGTTTTCCACATAGAAAGCAAAAAAAAATCAAAAATTCGGAGAAATTAAAAAATGAATTCAGTTAATAAAAAATCTTTTTACATCTTTCTTTTGGCAATAGTTTGTTTTTCAAGTTCGGTTTTCGCTCAGGAAAAATCGCAGAATTATGAATTTTGCTCGAATAATAACTGGTCTGGCGGCGACAGAGTCTCATCAAACGAACTGCGCGAAATAAATGTTTCGCCGACGAGTCTGTTGACGGTTGACGGCAAGAAAAACGGCGGAATCAAGGTTATCGGCGAAAATCGCTCGGATGTTTTGGTTCGCGCCTGCGTTCAGGCTTGGGCAAAATCCGAAGAGGAAGCGCAAAATTTGGTGAAATCAATTCGCATCGAAACCGGTTCGGTCATTCAGGCTTCAAATACGACTGACGAAAATTGGTCGGTTTCTTATCAAATTCTCGTTCCGCGCAACACGAATCTTAAATTAACCGCCAACAACGGCGGAATTTCGATTGATTCGGTCAACGGAAATCTCGACTTTGAAACAAAAAACGGCGGCGTAAAATTAGATAACGTCGGCGGAAATGTCAAAGGCAGAACGCAAAACGGCGGCGTTAAAGTGAGTTTGTCAGGCAACGCGTTCAGCGGCAGCGGGCTTGATGTCGAAACGCAAAACGGCGGCGTGAAATTAGAATTACCGTCAAATTACGCGGCAAACATCGAAACCGGAACGGTCAATGGCGGTTTTTCCAGCGATTTTCCCGAACTCAAAGTTGAAAAAGACGAAAACGACACTAACCGCCGGTCGCGAAACAAACGCGTCAATGCCGGCATCAACGGCGGCGGCGCGCTCCTTCGCGTCATCACGACCAACGGCGGCGTGAAAATCAGTTCGTCGAGTAATTAATTTTTGCTTCGCGGGATTCGGCGTTTTAGATACGGAAAAGAATAATTCTCCAAGCTATATTTTTCTGCAATTTTACAAACGCTCCGGTTTCCTCCTGTGAAGCAAATAAATAGAGCCGATCTTCCAATGTTGAAAATCGGCTCTATTTGCAATTTTGATCTAAAAACGTGCAAATTTTGAAGAAACTTTTGCCTTGAAAATTAGTTCGATTCACTTAGATTTTTGCCACAAGCGGCACAAAATTGAACTTTATCAAGGTTCATATTCTGCGGAATATAACAAGTTGTAACGGCTTTACAATTTGGACAATTTTTACGAAAACTTTCTACAGCATTTTCTTCTATTTCCTCAGTCCATTCGACACAAACACCTCTGCCTTGTTTTTTTGCTTGTTTGCAAGCGGTTTCGGCTCTTGCTCTTAATGTTTCAAAATCACATTCGTCAACTTTTACAATATAGCCGAAACTTACGCTGACCGAAAACCCACTACCGATGCCGGGAACAAAACAAGACTCGAAGAAATTTACACATTCTCTAAACTCATTTAGAGAATCTTTGTGAAGTAAAATGACGAATTCATCACCGCTTTGCCGAAATGCCTGCGCTTTGCAATTTTCAACAAATAATTCCTGCATTTTGATCCCGACTTGGCTAATTGCGGCATCACCGTTGGCGTAACCATATTTGCCATTTATAAATTTGAAGTCATTAATATCCGCGAAAACGACAATATTCGGATTGTCTTCGGAAATCCCGAAAGTTTCTTTGGCTTCGCTTAAAGCAAGCGAGTTGTTCAGCGGAGTTTTATCATCGGAACGGGCGGCTTTTTCTAATTCGTCAACCGCCTTTAGAAGTGAGTCAAGAGCATCTTTTAGCATCACGGATGCAACCTCAAATCGGCTTGATTAAGAAAATTTTCAGATTGTTCAACTAAATCGCCGTAAAGCCAATCTTCGATTTGTTCAATTTCCATTTCTGGAAATTGCGGTACGTGGCTTTCCAATGTCCAATATTTTTCTTGATATAGAAAAAGAACTTTAGCGGCAAAACGTCCGAGACGATAAAAGTTAATTATTTGTAAACCTTTTTCATTAAATTTTTGTCTCAAGGCTTGATGAAGCGATAAAGGTTGATTTCCAAATGCTCCGCCGACCACGCCTCCGGCAACCGTTCCGCCTGAATTTTGCGTCAAGGCATAACCTAATAAACTTCCAAGAATTGCTCCTGCCATTGTTCCGCGTGGGCGCGGCTGTCGGTATTCAATTCCGTTCGGATATTTTGGTGTTTCATTCATATAAAATCATTATAGCAAAAGATTTCTCAAATTTATCTGATGTTACGCAAAAAGAGAAAAATGACTGGAGCGCGTAACATCAGATTTATTATAAAATCTCAAGCCTTCGGGTGCGCCTTGTCATAGACTTCGATCAGTTTTTCCATCGAAACCTGCGTGTAGATCTGCGTTGTCGAAAGCCGTGCGTGTCCGAGCAGTTCTTGGATATCGCGCAGATCCATTCCCTGATCGAGCAGATTTGTGGCAAAGGAATGACGCAGAGAATGCGGCGAAATGTCGGGAATATCAGCGCATTCCTTGATGTATTTATCAATCATTCGCCCGACCGAACGCGTCGTAATTCTAGTGCCTTGATAATTTAAGAAAACGGCTTGATCGTCGCGTTCCGAAGCCGGACAGTTGTTAAGAAAAGTCGCGCGCGTTTCGTTCAGATAATACATCAGCGATTGCAGAGCCGCTTCGCCGAACGGCAGGATTCTCTGCTTTTTGCGTTTTCCGGTAACGCGCACCGATTTTTCCCGAAAATCAATGTCCTTTAAGTTTAAATCAACGAGTTCGCCGACGCGCATTCCGGTCGCGTAGAGAAATTCCATCATCGCACGGTCGCGTCTGCCGAGATCGGTTTCGAGATCAGGCGTTTCGATAAAGCGCACCGCGTCTTCAATCGAAAGATGCGTCGGCAATTTGCGTTCGACCTTCGGCGTGGCGACGAGCTTTGCCGGATTCGTTTCCAAAACGCCTTCGCGCACCAGAAATTGAAAAAACGTCCGCAGCGAGGCGAGTTTCCGCGCAATCGAAGTTTTCATTTTATTATCCGCGTGCAGATTCGCCATCCATTCGCGGATCGTCAGATGGTCAATATCCTTGACCGGAATCTGCTCGCGCGAGCCGTCCGCTTTTGGTTTGGAAATATGATCGTGAAACTGCTCCAGATCGCTCAGGTAGTTTCGCAAAGTATGTTTGCTGACGTTACGTTCATATCTAAGGTGTTCAAAAAATTCCTGCAAATATTCTTCAAGCATTGCTTAAATTTACGGGTAATTGTTCGGATTTTCAACCGCCAAACCTTCGGCAGTTGCAGATTTGTTTAGTTCATTGTCGGCAGAAAAGAAAATCAATCCGGTTGCGCCGATTGATTTTCTTGCATCATTTGCTGTAATTGCCGCCGCAAGTTGAACGGCATCGTAACCGCGCAAGGCATATTTTTCCGCCAAATCTGCGGCTTTTTCCGTTAAAGGCGCGTCAATTTCGATTTTGAAAAACTTTCTTTGGAAAATGCGGCGAAATCTGGTTTTTGCTTTTTTAGTTTGATTTGGCGAAAGATTTCCGTTTTTTAATCGGCGGGAAAAAGCGGAAATCACTTCCGCCAATGTTATTCTTGCACAATAAAAACTATCTTGGTTGGAAGAACGAAAAAGATTTATAACC
>JBBRVS010000112.1:0-17333 GCA_038246645.1 Pyrinomonadales bacterium | reverse complement strand
TATTCAACTTTTCTGTGGCGTGGCTTTATATTTAATAAAGGTAAGCAAACTTTTGATTTGTAATCCGTGTTTGCCCTAAACGCTGGAACGGTTTAATAAAAAAACGCGACGCTTATTTTTACGACACAATAATTGTCGGCACGTTTGATTTTAACCATCAAACGCCCTACGCTTTTCAAAAACAAATAATCAATTAAGATTCTTTGTTTCAGACGTAAATGTCCGAAACTTCAGACTATACGAATTTGACCAAACTTTGTCAAGCGATGTGTGGGAAATAATAATTTTATTTCCCGTGAAATTCTTTTGAGTGACAGTTTTTAATTTACAGATAACAAAAAAGCACGTCATCCGAAAGTGGGTAACGTGCTTTTTATAATTGACAGAAGAGAAAATCTTTAATTCTTCGGCTTAATGATTGCCTTTTTCAAAGATTCTTTCCTACGTAATTCATCTACTTTGTATTTTTCAAGATTCGGCTTCAAATAGCTTGAATAAATACTGTCTGGATACCTTTCGATAATTTGCTCAACTTGTTCGATTAGTTCTTGTTTTTCTTCTTCTTTGCCAGTGTTAAAACCACCGCTCTGCATTAGTAAAGCAATTTCCGCGTTCCCCTTAATTTGTTTCCAAACTTCCAAGTCAATGCCTTCTGGCTCTCTTACTAAGATTTTGATTGGTTTTGATTCAATTGGAACTGCATTTTCACCAACATAAGAAAGTCCTTTGACAAAATAAACACCCGGCTCAGGAAAAGCATATTCAGTTGAAATTTTCCCTTTTAATTTCTCCTTTGCAGCGTGATCATTTAATCCAGAGACATCTATTTTGCCATTCCACAAAATTGCCACTTCTTTATATTTATGTGAGGAGTCAGGAGAAAGATTTGACATTTTTCCCATCAATAACCCCCAACCATACCCAAAGTAGCGTTTAAAATCGCCATCCTGACCTGCTATCAAAACTTTCAAGAATCCAGTTTCAACACCTCCAACATGAACTTTAATCGGTGTTTCTCCATTGTTAGAAATTTCAAATTGGATGGTAATCGGTTCCCCCAAAACGATACTTTCTTTATCTGGTTTACCCTTAAAGGCTAAATTGGAAGTTTCTGTTTCAATTTGCGTTAAACCAATAATTGTTCCTGAAATACCTAATAGGAAGGCAATAAATATACCTATTGCAACGTAATATCTTTTTTCAATTCTCATTTCAAACCTCCGGTTTATCTTGTTATGGATGTGTTAACTCTGCTCGTATTCTGTGAATAGTTGTTGGAGAAAACTGATTGGAAGTTAAAACTCCAAGTCCATCAGTCATTATTTCTCCATCTCCATGTTGTCCTGAAAGTAAATGTCCTACCTCGTGTGCAACAGTAGTTGCGACTAACCTAAGTCCTGGATTAGATGGATCATTTGGGTAGCGCACAATTTCTTTTGAATTATGCGATTCTTGGAAAATTAAGACTCCACTGCCATCGCCAAGTGGTGTCGTCGGTATTCCATCTGCTTGACCAAAGATTGGTGCAAATGGATGTTCACCGAATGAATCATTATCAAATTCTATTATATGTTGGTAAGAACCCAAGATATATACTGTCCAAAAATCAACATCTATATTGGTATTTCTCAAATCACGATCTACAAAGAGTGCGCGAACAGCCGGTATCGTGAACTCACTCAAATTTGATTGGAATATATTATCGTCATTTAGATCAAAAACATCATACACAGGACGAATATATGCAGTAGCAAGCATATTTTGAGTCCGATGATCGCTGTTCGCAGTTAGCAAAGCTAAATCCGTATCACGAAGCGGAATATCTTCCCCTGTATCTCCATTAACATTAGTTCCATTGTTGTCGTCGAAATCATCGTCATCAAACATCTGAAACTGATAGCCAGACAGAATAGTAGTTGTCAATCCTGTTCCCTGCACATCCACAGTATTCGTGGTATTGCTGATGACCGGAAAAGAACGGCTGTTTATTATAATTCTGCCGTTTTCAAAGCGATTTTCTTCAAGCGGTGGAGTTGATGCAACCGGAATGGTCACACGCGGTTGCCCCGCTCGTATCCTAACAGTTTGGGTTACGTTTCCCACAACGAAGTTACTTTGTGATTCACCCATTGAATCAACCTCGATATGCAATCTTCGCCAGACCGTTAGCATTTGGCTTCGGCAGACAAGCTGAATATTGCAGGAAGTCGGAATTGTTTGACCGCTTCCGTTGAGTAAATCAGTTCCGTTCATAGTTACTGCGCCGACTTCATTTGGCATAACTCCCGCCGCGATTGCAAAATTATCTCCCGGCTGTCTGGTAACAATAAATTCGATAGTCGCAACGCCGCTTTGGTTGCTTGGACAGTAAATAATTCCCTGACTAACTCCGCAGCCGTTTGCAATGATTAGCTGTCCCGCTTGTGGAGTTCCATTATTATCATTTCCGGCATTGCCCATCGGGTCAATAATCGGATCGGTTGTCGGATCATCCAAGTCAAAATTTCTGAAATAGACCGGAACATTCGGAATTGGTTGTGAAAGCGTAGCAGTTATCAAAACCCGCCTTCTGTCATTCGGATCCATCGGAACATCATCATCAGGGAAAATGCGCTGTCCGATTCCCGGATTATGCGGAAGAACTACCGGATTCGGGCTAATCGGCTCAGTTGAGGCATTTACCTGTGAAAATGTAACGCTTGTTACCGTCGGCGTTGGTGTTGGTGTTGGTGTTGGTGTTGGCGTTGGTGTCGGCAAAATTGGAATCGTAATGCAGGGAGTAAGTCTTGCGACAACATGCCGTCTCCTCGTGTCAAATTCTATTGCCCAATGAGTAGTGCCATTACAGTAGGTTTTTAACTCAACATAATTTGTCGTGAAAAGGTAAATCTCCGCATCAATAAAACTCGAATAACCTTCATTATAATCCGAATCAAAAGGGTCTTCAGGCATATCTGTTCGGAAGAGATCGCCCTGAACGGCAGGATCATAATAAATCCCTGCATAGTAATCTAAGCTGGTAGATGCTATTGCATCTACATAGCGATCTTGAGGAAATGCGTAAACATCTGCATATGAGTATGAATATTGGGCATTAACTTCCAAAACCGCGATTCCCAGACTCCAAATCAACAAAGTCATACATACAAATTTTTTCATTGCTTTAACCTCCTTTATTTTTCTTGTTCCAACTCAAACGATGAAGCCGGAGTCTTATGAAAATGAGACAAAAAGTAACCGTTGACAAACTGTTCCAATTTAGCGAATCCGCTCTGACCGAGAGCAGTCTGCAAATTGTCACGGTATTGCAAAGCCAAATCATTTCTTTGCCTCTGCAAAGTATCTAATTCTGGCGGTGGCGGTTGATCTTTAGGAATTTCGCCGTTTAAGATATTTCTTCTGACATTTTCAATAATTGTTCTTGCTTGTTCGTCAATCGAGGTTACTGCTTGTATATATTCAAGAGCCGTTTTTTGGAGTGTTTGATTTTCTTCAATAGTTAGATTGGCTTTATTCTTAAAATAATTTGCCATTCCACTAGCTTTTTCGGGGTTTGTTCCCGGAGATCCCGACTTTTTCTTAAGGGAATCAACTATCCGAAACAAAGTATCATAAAGAATTTCATTAGGAATTTCGTTGTCGCCGGATTGTCCAAATAGAGAAGAAACAAAATCTAACGATGATTGAAAAAATCGCGTCTGATTGCCGTAAGCAATTACACTTGTAGAAGCAATCAAAGTCATTACAATGATAATTAACTTTTTATTTTTCATTTTAATCTCCTTAAAATCTTATTAAGAAGAACTTATGATGTGTTGGACAAAAATTTTAGCGGAAAAAGCAAAAATCACAAACATTAAGTTCTCGTTTCGGCATTGAATCTCTGTTTGGTTCTTGCTAGAATGTTTGTTACTAAGCGCACATTATTCGTCCAAACACGGACAGAGATTGTGTATGAGGTTTTATTGCTAAATTTAGCAGTAAAACCTTTTTTTCTTTAGATACAAATTCTTTTCTTAATTTTAGTTTGCAAACTATAAATTTATTATTCCTCATAAACCTATTTAGTCAACAATTATTTCTTAGCGAAAACTGTTTTTTTTTGGCGGATTCTATCATTTCTGTCCATTTTGCCTTTCGGCTTCGAGTTTTTCCCAATATTTTTTGCGGTATTCGCTCGGAGTTACGCCGTATTTTTTCTTGAAGTCGCGGGTGAAATGACTGTCGTTCGGCATCCCGACTTGTTGACCGATTTGGTTTATTTGTTCCCAACCGTCTTCGAGCAGTTCACACGCTTTTTCCAGACGCTTTTCGCGTAAGTAAGCAATCGGCGGCATTCCGATTTGGGATTTAAAAATCTTTTGCAATTGCGGCGGCGACAAATTGACTTCATTTGCCATTTCTTCAATTGTCCATTGATATTGGAGATTTTCAAGAAATTTATCTCTGAGTGAAATAATCCTGCCGTCATTCATTGTGGGAGTTCCTCCTGACGAAAAAAGTAAGAATATTATGTTGCAAACATTTTCGCTAAAAATGACGGGGTTGTCAATTTGTTTTTTCGGGCAAACTTTGATTAAATTATTTGTTTATTTTGATGAAGTTTTTTATAAGAGGTTTGATATGACAAAATTTGAAAATTATATAAATAAATACGACGAAGCGGCGTGGGATTCGGCTTTGGAGAAACTTGTGCTTGAAATTCACGAGGTTGACCGCAATGCGACGCAAATCTGGTTTCGCTTTTATCCTTTAGCTTTACACAATTATTTGGAAAACGCCGAAGATAAAGCGAAAGCCGTGCAAAAATTCGTGATGCAGGGCGATTATGAATTAACCGATCAGATTGATTCGTCGCACAGATTTCTTTACGGTCATCGCTTTTGGAAGGAAGTTAAAGCCGCAATCGAAGCCCGCGCCGAAAGTTTCACTAATGAAAATGCCGATCTCGCCGAAGAGATTCGCCAAATCGCCAAATCTGCCGCCGATAAATTGAAAAAAGACGTTACATTATTACTAGGAATCGCGGCGGTCGGTTTGATGACTTTGCGCCGGGTCGGCGCGGAATCCTTCAAAAATGCCGCCGGAAATGTTGAAAAACCGAAAGGCGTTTTAAATCATTCCCCGGAGAAAATTCCGGCACTTCGCGCTAAAGACGATTCGCAGGGAATTTTGGGGTTTCTGAAGACGATTGACAAAAAATTCACCGTAGTTTACGACGAAGCAAAATCGAATGCTTCATTTCGGCTTCACAACGAAGAAGAAATCGCCTCGGCTTCGGCACGCGATCAATCGCAGAACTGGCGCGAACAGGATTTTCGCTGCGGTGAAGGCGTGATTCCGGTCGAATGCCGTTCGGCGGCGTGCGGAACTTGTTGGGTCGGTGTTTTGGGCGGACAGGAAAAACTTTCCGAAGTTTCGCGCCTGGAAAGAAAGCAGATGAAGGTTTTCGGCTATAAACAAGGCGACGAAGCCAAACCGTTTATGCGGCTGGCGTGTCAGGCAAAGGCTTCCGGCAATGTGCATCTCGTCATTCCGCCGTGGAACGGCGTTTTCGGCAAGAAGATTTATGATAATGTCGAAACCGTCACACTCGAACCGGCGACGACTTCCGCCGTCAAACTGCGTGAAACGATCGCTTCGGCGACTTCCAAAGAGTAAAAATCTCAAAAAATAAAAAAGCCGGATAATTTAACGAGTTTTCGTTGAATTCTCCGGCTTTTTTTGGTTCAAATACTTTTTTGTTAGACTCTTAAATTATGAAATATTTTTTTTCGCTTTTTTTGATCTTCGTTTTCGGGCAAATCGTTTTTGCCCAGACCAATACTTCCGTCAAATATCCGCATCCGGTCAAATATTTTCCGCTCAAGATTGAACAACAAAACGTGAAAATGGCATATATGGATGTTTTTTCAAAAGATCCGAACGGCGCGGCGGTCATTCTTTTTCACGGCAAAAATTTTAACGGTTATTATTGGAAAGATGTGATTGCGCGGCTCAATGTTCACGGCTACCGCGTGATCATTCCCGATCAGATCGGTTGGGGAAAATCCGATCGCCCGAATTTGCATTACAGTTTTCATACCTTGGCGGAAAACAATAAAAAA
This sequence comes from Pyrinomonadales bacterium, assembly GCA_038246645.1. Lineage (GTDB taxonomy): Bacteria > Acidobacteriota > Blastocatellia > Pyrinomonadales > Pyrinomonadaceae > JAHCHG01. The sequence continues at coordinate 11,226 of JBBRVS010000112.1, read as the reverse complement.
CTGCTCGACTCTCTGGATATTTCAAAAGTGTTCGTTATCGGTCATTCGATGGGCGGAATGCTGGCGACGCGCTTGGCGCTGATGTATCCCGAAACGGTCGAAAAATCAGTTCTGGAAAATCCGATCGGTTTGGAAGATTACCGCACGTTTGTTCCTTTCACGCCGCTCGAACAGGTCGAACAAACCGAACTGAAAGCGACGGCGGAATCGGTCGAAAATTATCAGAAAACCTATTATCCCGAATGGAAACCGGAATATAAACAATTCTCGGACGCGCAAGCCGCCGATCTGAAACTCAAGAATTTCCCGCAAATCGCGTTTGTTAATGCCAAAACCTTTCAGATGATTTACGAACAGCCCGTCGTTTATGAATTTGAAAACCTGAAAATGCCGACGCTTCTGGTCATCGGGCAGAAAGATCGCACAGTTGTCGGCAAGGCGCGTGTTCCAAAAGAAATCGTCAACAAATACGGGCAATATCCACAGCTCGGAAAATTGATAAAAAGTAGGATTCCGAATTCAAAACTTGTCGAACTTGAAGGAATCGGGCATATTCCGCACATTCAATCATTAGAAAAATTCGAGGAAAGCATTATTGATTTTTTACTGTTCAATCCGAAAAAATAAAGAATGACTGTTATTTGAGAAAAACTATTCGCTGTTAGCTGTTCGTTATTCGTTGATTTTCAGTAAATTTTTCGTCTGAACAGCGAATAGCTGAAAGCGAATAACGAATAGTTCGGTAACTCAATTTTATTCTTTTTTATTTTGAATTGAGGTTGACCCGGTTTTAGCGATTCATCATTTTTCGCGTAAAAATCGGTTTAAAGCGAGCAGGTAGTCGCTGACAACAATGTATTTACCCGTAATCATTTTATTTCTGATCGAGTCAAAATTTTAGTTTCCGCTTTTGATAAAGAATCGAAGTCCAACTAAACTTCAATTTTCTATGAAAAGCGAAAATCGTCAAAACACATTTCCGCCGATTGCATTTATCGTCATCGCCGTTCTTTTGTGGAGTACGGGCGGGCTTTTTATCAAGATGACGACGCTCGATTCGTTTGCAGTAAACCTCGGACGCTCGTTTTTTGCCGCGATTACGGTGGCGGTTTTCACTTATAAAAAAGGCTTGCGGCTCGATAAATTTACACTTTTGAGCGCGTTTCTCTATGCCGGAACGCTTTCGTGTTTTGTTTATGCGACGAAAAACACGACCGCCGCGAACGCGATTTTTCTCCAATACACCGCGCCGATCTATATTTTGATCTTCGCACCGTTTATTTTGAAGGAAAAATTTCGTTTTTCCGATCTATTAACGGTCGTTTTGTGTATTGCGGGAATGAGTTTTTTCTTTCTCGAACCGCAAAATGCGGCGAATACGCTTGCCGCGAATGTGTTTGCGGGCAACATCGCGGCACTCGCTTCGGGTTTATTTTTCGGGCTTTACTTCATACTTTTGCGGCATCCGAAATCTTTGCGCGTCAATCCCGCGCTTTCGGTTTTTTACGGCAATATCATCATCGTTTTGCTAATGCTTCCGTTTCTCGCCTCAAATCCGCCCGAACAACTTACTTCAAATGATTTTCTGGCGATACTTTTTCTCGGCGTTTTTCAGATCGGCATCGCCTATATTTTGTTTACCAAAGGAATTGCCGACGGCGTGCGCAGCCTCGATGCCAGCATTATCGGCTTTATCGAACCGCTTTTAAATCCGGTCTGGGTTTTTGTTTTCGTCGGCGAACGTCCGAGTTTATGGGCACTTCTCGGCGGAACTATTATAATCGCCGCCGTCATCTCGCACACTATTTTTCAGGCTAAAATAAAGAAACAAATAAGTATGAATGGATAATTGATAATGGATAATTGATAATTGTTCTTTCTTCATATAGAAGTCTTACAAAGTCCCCTAACCATTGGAATCAAAACGGTTTAAGAACTTTCTTACAATTATCCATTTTCCATTAATTTACCCGTCGCGGCTTTGGCTGGCGGCTTTTTTGTTTTCTTCCGGTAAAATAACAGGTTGAATGTTGTTTTCGGTTGTTTGAGTTTTGTTAAAAATCAGCGTTAATTCGGGGTAAATCAGATGATCGCTGTCGAAATCTATATTGAGATTTTCGATCTGGTTTATTTTATCAAGCTGCGCTTCACTCAAAGGTCTGGCAAAGTAGAAACCTTGTCCGAATTTACAGCCGAGATTTTCCAGAGTCGGGATTTGATCGGCATTTTCGATGCCTTCGGCAATTGTCGAAAGCTGCAGAGTGTCGCTCAAACTGATAATCGTGCGGGCAACCGCGGATTTTTCCGCGCCGTGATTGATTCCTTTGGTAAAGGCTTTGTCAATTTTCAGAATATCAATCGGAAACTGCTGCAAGTAACTCAAAGAAGAATAACCCGTGCCGAAATCATCAATCGCCAGGCGCACGCCGAGCGATTTTAACTTGAGCAGACGCCGGAGCATATCTTCCGTATTCTGCATCATCACGCTTTCGGTTATTTCCAAAATTATCGAAGACGGAAGCGTTCCGGCAGTTTCGAGAGCATCGGCAATTTCAGTGGCAAAACCGGAATGCTGCAGCTGTTTGCCGGAAATATTTATCGTCATCGAAAATTCCCGGTTGTATTTATCAAACAATTTCCTGACCTGCCGGCAGGATTCGGCGACGATCCATTTGCCGAGCGGCAAGATCAATCCGGTTTGTTCGGCAAGCGGAATAAAATTTTCGGGCAAAATAATGCCGTGCTGCGGATGATTCCAACGCACGAGAGCTTCAAAGCCGGCGACTTTTTTCGTATCGAGGCGGACAATCGGCTGATAATTCAGGAAAAACTCGTCGTTTTCGAGAGCGCGGCGCATATCGGCTTCGAGTTCGATCTGCGACAAAATAGCTTCATACATCTGGCTTTCAAAAATCGTGTACCGCCCTTTTCCGCTGTCTTTGGCAATATACATCGCCACGTCCGCGTTTCTCAATAATTCATCGGCGGTTTCCTTGCCCGAACTGCTGAACGAAATCCCGACGCTGATGCCGACCATTACGTCGTAACCTTCGACATTAAACGGATCGAGAACACATTCCAAAACGCGTTCGGCAATCGTGATCGCATTGTTTGCCTGTTCGGTATCTTCGAGCAAAATCGCAAATTCGTCGCCGCCCAGGCGTGCCACCGTATCGCCGAAACGGACGCAGCCCATTAATCTTTCCGCGACGGATTTGAGCAATTCATCTCCGGCGGCGTGTCCTAAACTGTCATTGATATTCTTAAAATCATCCAGATCGAGAAACAAAACCGCGAGCGGAGTTTCCTGTCTTTTATAACGCATCAGAGCGTGTTCGACGCGGTCGCGGAACAAAACGCGATTGGCAAGATTCGTCAGAGGATCGTGAAAAGCCTGATGCATCAACTGCGCTTCGAGATTCTTCCGCTCGTTAATATTGCGCGTCGTTATGACAATGCCCGAAACGTGCGGATCGTTCAGAAGATTGATACCGACGCTTTCGACATAATAAAAACTTCCGTCGGAATCTACCGTCCGCCATTCGATCAGCGATGTCATTTCTTTATTTTTCTTAATTTCTTCAAGAAAATCGAAAACTTTTTCAACATCTTCGGGATGTGCAAAGTCTGTGAGCTTGCGTCCGAGCAGTTCGATGATCTGAAATTTGCTCGAACGCTCGATTGACGGGCTGATGTAGGTAATTCTCGATTCTTCATCGAGAATGGCGATAATGTCCGAAAGATTTTGAATAACGGAACGAAAACGCGCTTCGGAACTTCGCAGAGCATTTTCCGTGCGCGAATGTTCGATAGCATATCGAATCGTGCGTTCCAGAGTCAGCGAATCAACTTCGGATTTAAGCAGATAATCCGAAACGCCGATCTTCATCGCTTCAATATCAACTTCTTTGTCATCTTTTCCGGTCAAAAGAACGACCGGCGTTTTGCTGCCTTCCGCGATGACGAACCGGATTAAATCCAAACCTTTTTCCGCCTGAAAATGAAAATCAACCAGGTGAATATGAAAATCGGTTGAGCGCATCGCATTGAGCGCGTCTTCATATTTGGAAATACGCGACAATTTATAACAACCACCTTTGATTGCGCTCAATAAACTCCGGATAAATACGAAATCTTGTTCGTGGTCTGATATAAGTAATACTTTGATTACATCTTCCTTCATTAAATCTTAAGCTCCGCTAACGTCTTCAAAAATATATCAGTCCTTCGGGAAGAAAATAAGACTGACGGAAAAGGCTTATTGTGCCAATTTCGAAATAGAGTAAAGCAAGGGTTTAGTAAGATTTTTGTGAATTGTAAATATAAAATAAAAAGTTTCCCCAAACTTCCTATTTTTGAACCCGGTCTTTGATAGATATATTTGTTTTAAAGTTGCATTCAAAGTAAAAAAATATCTTTTTTACTTTGAATTACAAACATTTCAACAAATTGAAGGGTTTTATAAATTAATTCAATGTCAAAGTAAAAATTTTCCCGTCATTAAAAAATTTCAAACAATTGCGGAGAATGTTTTCAATATACCAGATAAAAGTTTGTATTTCCAATTTTTTGCACTAATCTGAAAATAGCAATTTATCGGTCTTTTGTTGAAAATTATGAAGAAATTTATATGAAACCGAACAAAAAAAAATAACGGTGAATAACTGCCGAATAAAAAAATCCATCAATATAAAACCCGGCAACTTACATATAATTTATCTTGTGATAAGATATACTTATAACGCGCTTTTTAGCAGAATTAAACAATCGTTCAAAATACTGAACAACATCAATAAGCATATTGCCAAAACTACTTTATTAAGATAATTTGGCACTTAAAAATTACACAACAAATATATTAAAAAGCTATTTTACTGGAGAAAAATTTATGGCAAATTTAAATATTCCGTCGAATGTAACAAATCAGGAACTCATCGAATGGGTCACGAAAACCGCCGAACATTGTCAGCCGGATAATGTTTACTGGTGCGACGGCTCGCAGGAAGAATACGACCGTTTATGCGAAGAAATGGTTGCGGCAGGAACTTTTATTCGTTTGAATTCCGAAAAGCGTCCGAATTCGTTTCTTGCTCGCTCGCACCCGTCGGACGTGGCACGCGTTGAAGATCGAACTTACATTTGTTCGCTCGCCAAAGGCGATGCCGGACCGACAAATAACTGGATGAATCCGAAGGAAATGAAAACAATTCTGAACGAGAAATTCGCCGGTTGTATGAAAGGTCGGACGATGTATGTCATTCCGTTTTGTATGGGACCGATCGGCTCGCCGATCTCGCAATTCGGGGTTGAGATTTCCGACTCGCCATATGTTGTGGTCAATATGAAAATTATGACGCGAATGGGCGACAAAGCACTCGAAGCATTAGGCGACGGCGATTTCGTACATTGTCTGCATTCGGTCGGAATGCCGCTCGAAGAAGGTCAGGAAGACGTGGCGTGGGCTTGTTCGCCTGATCCGAAGGACAAATATATCGTTCATTTTCCCGAAGAACGCTCGATTGCTTCGTATGGTTCGGGCTACGGCGGCAACGCGCTTTTGGGCAAAAAATGTTTGGCTTTGAGAATCGCTTCGACCATCGGACGCGATGAAGGCTGGCTGGCGGAACATATGTTGATCGTCGGCGTTGAATCGCCGGACGGCAAAAAAGATTACGTTTGCGCGGCGTTTCCGTCGGCGTGCGGAAAAACGAATTTTGCGATGCTCATTCCCCCGAAACCGTTTCAGGAAGAAGGCTGGAAAGTTACGACCGTCGGCGACGACATTGCCTGGATCAAACCCGACGAAACGGGCAGACTTCGCGCGATCAATCCCGAATACGGATTTTTCGGCGTTGCGCCGGGAACGAATTACAAAACGAATCCGAATGCGATGGATTCGATCACAGAAAACACGATTTTCACCAACGTCGCTCTGACCGACGACGGCGATATTTGGTGGGAAGGAATGGACGGCGAAAAGCCTTTGCACGCGATTGACTGGCAAGGCAACGATTGGACACCGGAAAGCGAAAAACCTGCCGCGCATCCGAACGCCCGGTTTACCGCGCCGATCACGCAATGTCCGGTTGTTGACGAAGATTTCGATTCGCCCGACGGCGTTCCGGTTTCGGCATTTATCTTCGGCGGACGCAGAAATTCGGTCGTGCCGCTTATTTTGCAATCGTTTAACTGGGCATTCGGCGTTTATATGGCGGCAACGATGGGCAGCGAAATGACCGCTGCGGCATTCGGAAACATCGGCGAAGTCCGCCGCGATCCGTTTGCGATGCTTCCTTTTGCGGGCTACCATATGGGCGATTATTTTTCGCACTGGCTCGATTTCGGTCGCTCGATCCCCGAACCGCCGCGCATTTTCTCGGTCAACTGGTTTTTGAAAGGCGAAGACGGCAAATTCCTCTGGAATGGTTTCGGCGACAATATGCGCGTCTTGAAATGGGTGGTCGAACGCTCCCGCGGAACGTCGAAAGGCGTTGAAACACCGCTCGGCTGGCAACCGCGTTACGAACATCTCGACTGGCGCGGAATGGAAGATTTTACCGAAGAAGATTTTAAAAAAGTGATGAATCTCGACCGCGATCTGTGGCTCAAGGAAATCGCGATGCACGATGAACTATTCTTCAAACTCTACGACCGTCTGCCGAAGGAAATGACGTTCATTCGTGAATTGCTCGTCTCGAATCTCTGGCGTTCGCCGGAATTAGGACTCGCGGCTCCGCGTCCTGAACCGACGGACAAAACCTTCGAGAAAACCAAATCTCTTGAAAACGAACGCGCCGTCCCCGATAAAGCGGTGGCAAAAGCTGAATAAATAAAAGCAAAAGTAACAGAAAAAGGCGATTCGATTTGAGTCGCCTTTTTCTATACTAAAAATAGTCTTTATGATGTTATGATTACTTATGGAATTTGAGTGGGATGAAGAAAAGGCAAGAGCTAATCTTAACAAACACGATGTTTCATTTCATCAAGCTAAAACAGTTTTCGAGGATCCGTTATTTGTTATCTTCGCCGATCCAGACCATTCATTTGAAGAGAAAAGATTCGTTATTTTAGGTGAATCAGAAAAAGGTGGATTGCTGACAGTTTCATTTACCGAACGCGAAACAATAACACGTTTGATAAGTGCGAGAAAAGCAACAGCGTCGGAACGTAAAAATTATGAACAAGAAATATAATGAACTCGAAGACGAAATCCGCCCCGAATACGATTTCAGCAAAATGCAGGTCGTCAAACGCGGAAGCGGACGGAAAGCACCGGAAGAAATTACCGTAACGCTTGCGCCTGATGTAGCAAAAAAATTTCCGACTTCCGAAGCTGTCAATGAAGCATTACGGCTAATTATAAAAGTCGCTGACGAAACGGAGAAATTTCAGAAGATCTAAAAATAAAATTTTGTTTGAGTGAGCGGACAAAAAAACTTTGACAATCCGATTTGTATGTCGTAGTCTAAATGGCAGGAGGTGATAGATTATGATAGAAAATTCAATCGAAACACCGCCGGATAGTCTGAGCCGGTAAATGCCGGTAAAGCAATTCGGAGATGTAATAATAAACGGATAAGGTAATAACGAAAAAAGTTGATAACAAGGAAAATGTCGGTGGAATAAAGCCTAAAAGCTCATTCCGATGAATTCAGTTACTCCAAAAAGTTATTTGACCGAAATCTACAAAACAACTTATAAAAAGATAGGCGATTCTAAAATGGATCGCCTTTTTTTGGTCAGAACCGCCTACGGTAGTGGGCGGTTGAATGTTTTAAACTTGAGAGATTATATTAGACATTAAAGGTGATTAAGCTTAAACCACCCGCTTACGGCAGATGGTTCTGACTTGTATGAACAAGAAATTACTGAAAAAACGCAAACAAATGCTGCGGCAAAAACTTGATCGAAAGGTCATCGGCTATCACGTCTATCGCTCGGACAACGAGAATCTGCCGTTTGTTTTTTGGGCGCGTCTGACCGATGAACCGATTCCCGAAGGCAGTTTTAACGATCCGGCAGCCGCGCTCGGCAAGCGATATTTTTATAAACTCACGCAAGTTTTTGAAAACGGCGACGAAAGTGCGCCCGTCAATGCAAACGCCTCTTTTACAGATCACGCCGGAAATACGTTTGAACAAAATCCTCTGAGTGATTTCATCGGTTATAATATGTATCGTTCGGCTGAAAAAGATGTTCCGCTCGATCAATGGGAAAAGCGCAATGATAAACCTCTGCCGACGACCGAATTTAAGGACGAAGGCGTGGAATCGGGCGAAGTTTATTTTTATTACGTCCGCGCCGTTGATTCTAAAGGGATGGAAAGCGCACCCGGCGAAATCGTCCGCGTTATCAGAAAATAGAAAACTGCATAATTTTTATGACTTTCGATTATTGGTTTCCTGCAATATTTTTTCAAAAAAATCTCGATAAGCAAAAGATTATCGAAGACAAAATCTCGGCGGACGAGGCGGACGAATTCAACCGCATTCGCTGTCCGCACTGCAAATGGCAGCCGCAGAAAACGAGCCGCTGGTATTGCGTGTCGCTCGGTGCGCCGGAATTTTTCTCTAACGGCTGCGGAACGGTTTGGAACACTTTCGACACGCGCGGAAAATGTCCGGGCTGCGCTCATCAATGGCGTTGGACAAGTTGTCTGGCGTGTCACGCAAATTCCCTTCACGAAGATTGGTACTTGAAAGAATAGTCCGGTCGAAGCTTCGGATTATTTAACTGGTTTTTCCGCCGAAAATTTCGTAGAATAAAAAGCATCAGACAGATTTTCCGATGCTTTTTGCATCATAGTTTCAAGAATTTTTCTGAGGGAGAAATTAAATTATTAAATGAACACAGACACTACATATTCAAGCACATTCGGTAATTCCGTCGCGGATGCTATGCCGGCGGAGCGCGCATCTTTTATTCGTAAAACTTATGCCCACGTGGCACTTGCGCTGATCGTTTTTGCAGGACTCGTCTCTATTCTCGTAAATACCGAGACAGCCAGAGACCTTGCCATTACAATGACCGGCGGCTGGAATTGGCTGATCGTTTTAGCCGCATTTATGGGCGTTTCGTGGCTCGCCCAATCGTGGGCAAGCTCAACGACATCAAAACCGATGCAGTATATGGGCTTGACGCTCTATACCGTTGCCCAGTCAATAATCTTTCTGCCGCTTTTGTTTGTTGCATCGCAATATTCCAACAGCACGGAAATGATTGCTCAAGCCGGAGTCGTTACGCTCGGATTATTCGCAGGTTTGACGGCGGTGGTTTTTATTACCCAAAAAGATTTTTCATTTTTGGGACCGATTCTGGCAATCGGCGGATTCGTCGCACTCGGCTTTATCGCTTCGGGAATCCTTTTCGGATTTACTCTGGGCAGCATTTTCGCCTTTGTAATGGTTGCGTTTGCCGGAGCGGCAATTTTGTATGAAACATCGAATATGCTTCATCATTACAATACCAACCAGCACGTTGCCGCGTCCTTGGGCTTATTTGCCAGCGTCGCGCTTTTGTTCTGGTATATTCTGCAAATCTTTATGGGCGGCAATGATGATTAATTTTAGCTGAAAGTTTGTAAAAAACTAAAAAAGCGGAGCGTTTATCTCGATTTGATAAACGCTCCGCTTTTCTTTTTCGCAGAAAATTTGTATAAGGTATAAAATCTTTTTTTGTATTTGATGCGCGTCAGATATGTAGAAACGGTGAGAAAGTGAAAGCTTAAAAAAAGTGAAAAAATTTATTTTTGTCTGATAAACAGACCTTTTTCGGTAAAAGCTGTTAATTGTTCAGAAAAACCGAAGACCGGAAGTATCAAAAACTTTTTCACATTTTCACTTTTAAACTTTTTCACCGGTAATCCAAGACCTCATCAATTACCTATTTTTAAAATTTCTTGAATAAATATGAATCAAATAACGATGAATCAATATGCGCCGTGTCCGAAATGCGGCGGCACGAATGCCGAAAAAATGTCTTTTACGTGGTGGGGCGGAATCATTGGTCCGCGGATTTTAACGCACGTCAAATGCCGAAACTGTGCGGCAACCTTTAACGGAAAAACCGGAAAGGACAACACAAATGGCATTATTATTTACTGCGTTGTTGTCTTTGTCGCTATTTTTGCGCTCTTGATCGCCGCACTTATTGTAATTGCAGCAATTATGTTCGCAGTCGCGGCAAGCTGAAATCTTGTTTTTACCAGACGTTTTTAGAACGGAGATTCGTCTTCGTCGTCTTCAAAAACGATCCGTTTTTTGATTTTCGGCTGTTTTTCTTCGCGCAGATCACCGGCTTCGATTGTCTGCAACGCCGGATTTCCGTTTTCGTCTTTGAGCAAAACTTCGATTCGGCGTTCGGCTTGATTTAATCTTTCCTGACATTCACGCGAGAGTTTTACGCCTTCTTCAAAAAGTTTGAGGCTGTCCTCCAGCGAAAGATCGCCTTCTTCCAAACCGCGCACGATTTTTTCGAGTTCCTGCAGAGAGGTTTCAAATGTTTGTTGTTTTTTCATTTACTTAAAAATATCTTCGGCTTGTTTTAATAAATCATTGACATTATCAACACCGAGACTTTTTCCCGCATCCTTTAAAGTATTTGCGCCGTTTTTTTGTACAACGGCGATGATTTCCTGCCCGACTTTTTCGGCGATTTTCTGCGCCAAAACTTCATCTTTGACCGCCACCACCTGCCACCTGTCGCCGTTTCGTTTTAAGGTTAATTCGAGCGGACGTTCCGGCGTTTTGCTTTTGATCAGAGCCGTGTCGCTGCCATCGAGCGTAATGTCCAAATATCTCTGTGCGCCGATGGCAATCGCCCAGAAAGGGACATTATTAAAAGCTTCGGTTTTTTCACGAATCAAATTCGGCAATTCAGCACGGGCGCGTTCCTTGACGGCGGGAAGCAGCGGCGCGACCACTCTCGAAACCTGCTGAATCTTTTCCGGCGGCAACCCGCGACCGTAAAGTTCGACGGCTTTATCCGTAATCTGCGGTAGAAAATCGTCAATCACCGCATCGGTATCAACCAGTTCATCAACCTTTGCCTGATCGTTATTTCGCGCCGCATCAACCAGTAAAGCCAGCGAATACTGCGGAGATTTCTTGAGGTTTTGCCAGTATAAAAAACCGCCGATTCCGATTATTACAACAAACAATAGCAACAAAAGAGCAAATATTTTCAAAACTTTGAGAAAAACACCGGACTTTTTCGGCGCGGTTTGTG
>JBBRVS010000111.1:0-17396 GCA_038246645.1 Pyrinomonadales bacterium | reverse complement strand
GTGTGCTTTATTATACAAATCCTACCGATGTAATTGACGGGGACATCGGCGAAGGAATAGATGATACATATGTGGATATTTTGTGTGGAGTTATGTATGGAATCGGGGTTGCGATAGCAACGGAACAATTTTTTACTATCTTCCATTCAATTTCTGAAATTTCTTACCAAAACAACTCGCTTGACGGTTTTCTCAGTTCCCTTAACTCCTTTCTTTTCAGCCCTTCCTCGATATTGAAGTAGTATTTTCCGTACATATTGATATGCTCGCTGCGGGCGGGCGACAGATTCTTAACATCATCCTCTTTGATTTCGTAACCTTCGCTTTTTAGTTGATCCAGAGCGGCTTGTATATAAACGGTGTTCCAAACCGTGATCGCGTTGACGACCAAATTCAGGCAAGCCGCCTGATTTAGCTGATCTTCCTGATTCCGCTTGCGGATTTTTCCTTCGTTGGCAATGAAGACATCGCGGCGGAGTGCGTGAAGGGCTTCGCCTTTATTGAGCTGCACGGTAATTTTCTTCTGGTATTCGGGACTTTGAAGATATTTGAGAATAAAGATCGTTTCGTTGAGTTTCCCATATTCCTGAATGGCTTTGGTCAGAGCATTTTTCTGCTGCGGAGACTGCAATTTGCTGATCAGAAGAGATGCCGTCACGTAACCTTGTTTGAGCGATCCGGCGATTCTGAGGAGTTCGTCCCAATGCCTGAGAATTAAATCCATATTGATTTTGCCGGTAATCAAAGAATTGATGTTTTTATACTTGATTTTCTTATCTACGCAGTAGAGAGTTTTTCCGGCGAGATCGGCTAAACGGGGCGAAAACCGCATACCGAGCAGATCAAACAGACCGAATACGAGGTCGGTATAACCGGCAGTATCGGTCGTGTGTTCGAGAATCGTCAGTTCGGTTTCGTTATCGAGAATTTCATCCAAAACGTAGGTCGCATCTCTGATGGTCGTCGGCACAACCTTCGTGCCGAATTGCGAATACTGATCCGATGTCCAAGTATAATAAGTCAACCCGCGACCGTAGCCGAAGTATTTGGGAACAGATACGGCATTTCGTGTCTTTACCGAAACGGGAAAACGCTGTCCGTCCGATGAAGATAATGTTCCTCCGCCCCACAGTGCTGCCAAAGGCAGATGATAATGAAAATTGACGAGTTCGGAAAACGCCGATTTCAAAGTTTCTTTTCTAAGATACCAGGTTGAATGCCAAGCCATTTTTCGGTAGGTCAAACCCGACATTCGCTGCATCTGCATAAAACCGAAATTACAGGCGTTTGCCAGAATGCCGGCGTAGCAATGATGAAGAGCCTCCAAACTGCGCGGCTCTTTGCCGTTCGGATGAGTGAAATGACGGGAAAAGTTCGTCCAGCCGTCAACTTCGATCAGCAGATCTGTCAATTCGATTTCCGGCAGACGTTCGGAAACCTCCTTTTTGAGTGCTTCGCTGCTCGGACTGATTTCCTCACCGGGTAGTTTGGTAACAATCATCTTGCCGTTTTCCATCCGTATATTGATCTTCTTGTCCAGATGACCTGCGGGATCATAATGCGCCGGAAATTCTTCGGATTCAAACGACTTTCTTTTGTGTTTTATTACCAGTTCATCAAAAAAACGGTCGAACTGTAAATAAAGTTCCTGCAATTCGGCTTGACGCAGTTGCAGCCGAATTGCACCGTCTTCCGGTAAGGTTAACAAATCGCGGATGGCGGGACGCATTTCCGCCCAATCCTCAACCGGAATCAGATAACTGTCGAGTCTGGCGTAACGGCGGCTGCCTTCGACCCAAATATCGCCGGAGCGCAATTTGGAGCGTAGCTCGAACAGAACGCACAGTTCGTAATATTTTTTAACAAAGCGTTCTTTTTCGTCAAAAACGAATTTCCACCATTTGCCATCAACAAAATCGCACGGCGCGTCGTCTGGAATCCGCCGTTTGCCGCTCTCGTTCAGATCGCGCAGAATTCCGATGGCTTCTCTCAAACCGGCGGTTTCGGCATTGCCGTCCAAAGGCAGTGAGTCCAGAAATGGCGGGATGAATTGCCGCAGGTAAGAGTAACGATTTCCGATCAGTTTGAAAAAGTTTTCATCGAGCGGCGCGTTGATACGTTCGCATTCGCCGAAAGTTAAGCGCAGTTTATTCTCCGGCAGATATTTGTAGATCGCCGTTCGCAGATTTTCATCAGACACGCCCGGATCAATCAAAATCCGCACCAGTTCTTGCAGAAGTTTGATCTTATCTCCGGCAAGCAGGGCTATTTCCTGCCTGATTTCGACATGTTTCCGGTCGGCGCGTGAAGAGATATTATACAGAAGGCGGTCGAAAAGTTCGACCAGTTCGTCCAGCACTTCCTCGTAAAGCTGAGCTAAAAACGCCAGCAGAATCGGATAGCGGCGCGTCTTATTCATCCGGCTCAGGGCTTGCGCGGTCGAGCGGAAGCCGATCTGGGCGAGTTGTTTGCGGCGGTTCGGATTAACTGACGATAAATTCCAACTGCCGACCTGCCATTTTTGAAGTTTTTCCAATTTTCCCAGTCCGGCGAGGATTGTTTTCGACGAATTGGATGTCGCGCTTTGACGCAAAGAGGCAAGCGGAGTCGGATGATTCGGCTCTTCTGCCTGCAAGAGTCCGTCGAGACCTTCCGCCAGAACATCATCAATAATCGATTCGACGCGGCGGAAGATTTCCTCCTCGGCGGCATTTCGCGCTGATGCGACCATCCGTTCAATTTGGGAAAGACCGGGACGCACCAGCTTTTCCGTCAAAAAGCGTTCGCAGACAAGCTGCCACAGCACCATCGGGCGGTCGTGTTCCAAAGCTCTCTCAAACAACCATTGATCGAGACGCTCGATGTCGTCGGATGCCGGATGCCTGAAGCCGAGATAATTTTCCACCGCCTGACGATGGGCGGTTTGCGTTGCATCGCGTTCTCCGTAAGAGGCAATTTCTTCCGACGAAACGGCAATTTGTCCGGCAACATATTTAACAACCGTCTGCGGAATTTTACTGACATCGAGCAATTGAAAACCGAGAAATCTCAAAAGCAGCAGACGCAAAGCAAACCCCAAACGATTTGTCGCTGAAGCGGTTTTCGGAATTTGCTGTAAATCGTTTTCGCTTAACGTGAAAAAGGCAATTAAATCGTCGCTAGATAAATCGGCAGGAAATGAATTGAACCGCTCACGTTCGGCTTCGGATAAAAAATTGACCGGCATATTTTTATTGTTAAACTGACTTTATCAACATTTTATTCTACAAAAACTCGCGGCTAATCCGTTGAAAATTTAGATAAATAATTACATCAACTCAACCAAATTCTTCTTAAATTCTTGTAAATTTTTCAATAAAATCCCAAAAAATGTTGCTTTTTGTTTTCGATTTATGATAACTTTTTCCAACTAATTCAAAAAACTCAACTGACGATGAGTTAAAAGTGCGGCAGACAGCCTGTTTGTGCCGCCGACAGTCGCTTTGATCGAAATGGTAATTCGGGGAATCTTTCGCGTCCGGGATGTGGTAGAACGACTGAAATTTATAGAACAATTTATTTATTGAAAAATTTAAATTCAATATTTAAATATTGAATTTATAAGGCTGTATTGATGTCTCCCAAAGAATTTAGTTTACTTAGTGCAAAAGTCATTCATTCTGCAATCAAAGCGCGGATGAATGACTTTTTGTTTGTGTTTCGTTAAAAAATTCAAGGTTTCAAAACAATGTCCGGGACTAAAAACTCATAAAGGTTGGAATTGATAAAAATGATTTAGAGCAAAAAACAGTTCAGCAGATAAAACAGTTGCTGAAAGGAATTCGAGAAAAGATATGAAAAGTAAAACATCACCATCGGGAAAATCACCGAAACGCGCCGGAGCGAAAAAACGTCGAGCAAATGCCGTTGACCGTGAAAATGAAAAGCAGGAATGGAAGAAATCAAAACGGGTTTTACTTGTTTTCAGTCTGCTTTTATTAGCGACGGTCGGTTTCGGAGCGGTGGCAAGTTACCGCAATTTGTCCAATTTATCCGGCTCTGCTTCGCCGAACGCGCTCCCGATGGCAAGTCCGCCCGCACTTCCGGCAAATGATCCGAGCAAAGAATTTATCTATTCGGGAAGTGCGCTCTTAGCTACGGTCGAAGCGTTCCGGCAAGCACCGAGCGATCTGGCGATCTGGCGACCTTCGAGCGGCACCTGGTATATCCTCAATGCCCAACAGCAATGGGTAACGCAGCAATGGGGCGGCGGGACGGATATTCCATCGCCCGGTGATTTCGACGGCGACGGCAAGACCGATTTTTGCGTATATCGTCCCGGCGACGGCACTTGGTATATTATTCAGAGTTCCAGCGGCGGAAGTCAGTATGTTTCCTTCGGCACATCCGAAGACAAACCCGCCGTGGCAGATTATGACGGCGACGGCAGATCGGACATCGCTGTTTGGCGACCTTCCACACTGACTTGGTATATTCTGCAAAGTTCTAATAATTCCTTTACCTCAATAACATTCGGAGCAAGCGGCGACAAACCTGTTCCGGGCGACTTCGATGGCGACGGCAAAGCCGATTTCGCCGTGTGGCGTAGCGGAACTGCCACCTTCTGGGTGCAGCAAACTTCCAATAATCTGGCGACTTCTTATTCAATCGGACAATCGGGAGATGAACCCGTCATCGGCGATTACGACGGCGACGGCAAGATGGATTTTGCCGTCAGACGCACCAGCACGAATGTCTGGTTTATCCGCAACAGTTCAGACCCAAACGGAACTGTCAATAGTGTTATTTGGGGAAATACGGGTGATATTGCAGTTCCGGCACGCTATTACGATTCACAAGACAGCGATGCCAAAACCGATATTGCGACGTGGCGACCATCAAATGGCGTTTGGTATATTCGCCGCTCAAGCGACGGCAGCACACGGGCAACCGCTTGGGGGTTAAGCGGAGATATTCCGGTTCCGGCAAATTGGAACAGATAAGACTCAAGTGAGAAGTAAAAGGTGAAAGGTAAAAGGTAAAACAAAAAACGGCGGTTTGAATTATCTACAAAAACCGGATTCCACAAATAAAAAGAATTTTGCGGGAAAAAGACGGAGAGGAAAAATATGCGTTCAAATACTCAGATGGTGCAAAAGATTCAGAAAACAGGCAAAATAATTTCTTTAATAGCAAGCAAAGCAAAAGATTACGCGACGCTCGGATTGACGGGCAGACAATGGCTGGCAAGTCTTGTCATTTGTTTGATGCTGATGCCGATCTTCTCCTTGCCTGTGGGCGCAGCCGTTTATATACCGAAACCCGATCCGAACATCGCAGAGTTCGAGCCGGTGAATGCTGAAATACCGATCTGGGAAAAATTGGAGATAAATCTGAGCGCGAGAGTCGAAACGTGGATGACTGCAAAAAGAGAACTGAATATCATCCACGATGAAAACAAAAAGAAAACTTCAGATGAGAATAAATCTGAGAATGCCGCTGACGAAGGGGTAAAAAGAAAGGGGAAAAAAGGCGGGGATTTGACTGAGATCGCCGGACTCAAATCCGGGAATGAAAATAGCGCGGAGCCGGTAGAGAAAGATACCGGGTTAAACGAAACTGAAAAGGATGTTTTGCCGGATGAAAATGCATCTGCAAAAATTAAAAGTCCCGTCAAAAATGTCGCTGCGCCGTCAATGATGTTGCTAAATCAGCCGCTGCCCGATAATGAATATGAATCAATTTTTAATTATGAAAATAATCTTGGCTCGCCAAAGGGGCAAGTCGAAATGGATTCAACTAATGAAGCGGCGGCTCTTCGGATCAGACATCGCGCCGGAATCGCCAACTTTAGTTTTGGAGTTCCGCTTGCCGCACTTTCGGGAAGAGGGTTAGATGCCGGAGTTTCAATGTCTTATAACAGCAGGACATGGAACAAGTCTCAGACATATGATTCCAATACTCAAACCTACACCCCGCATTTTACATATGATGTCGAACAAAGCTGGATCGCTCCGGGATTTAGCTCAGGGTTCGGCTACTTGGAGACCAGAGCCGTAACCCAATATATTCATCCGCACCAATCTTCAAATTTTTCCTACTATACGGAGATAATTCCGTTAGGATTAATTGATGCCGACGGCACCCGTCATCAATTTCAATGCACCGGATACACGCCGATTTCAGGTTCATACACATCCAAATGCAATAACTACAAAACAACTGACGGAACTTTTATTAATGTTCCGGCAAAACCCTGGATCAGCAATCCGGGCAATTCCCAAACGCCGAATACTTCGCAGTATCAGAACACATCATTCACAATCACTTACTCAAACGGAACAAAAGTCTGGTTTAGCGGCGGTTTCGGCAGCGGCACGCAGCGTAAACATTACCCGGTAATGATCCAGGACAATAATGGGAACCGGGTCAGAATCAACTATAAAGCGGATCAATCGGGGAGAATCGATTTCATTACCGACACTCTCAACCGCCAAATCAAGTTTTATTATGAAAACAATACGAACGGAAATCCCGATAAATTAGTCGCGGTAACAATTCCCGGGATAAATACGAACGATGAGATTCAAACCGTCAGATTTTATTATGAAGATATGACGCTGAGTTCTGCGGGTAAATTCAGCGGTCAAATTACTGCTCCCCCGACAATTCGCGTTTTGCGGTACGTCTATATGCCGGCGACAAACACGGGATACAAATACGATTATCATTCAAATTACGGGATGATCAAAAAGATCACCCGGCAGGTCGGAATGATCGGCAGCACGACGGCGACGAATCAGACCGGAACTTTAACGGAAGGCGCATTCGCGGCATCTACGGAATATAATTTTTCGGACGGCTCGACTGCTCTGGAAGATGTTCCGAAATACACAAAACGAACGGACGATTGGGCGGGACGAACATCTACGGATCCGCAGGAAACTTTTTATAACGCTCCTGAACCTATACCGGGACAGGATATTTATTCCGATATAACGGTTAAAGATAACGGTTTTGATGTCAAAACGGAAAACATCTCGGCATCTACCGGATTATTAAAAGAAACATCCGTCAAGAAGATGTTCGGACCCGCCGGACAATACAGTCAACTGATGTCAAAAACCAAATATTTCTGGGACGGCAGTCGAAATTTGACAAAAATCGAAACCACGAATGAAGCTGGATTGGTGAGAGCGGTTGAATACGAATACGACGGTTATAATAACCAAACCAAAGTAAAAGAATATGATTATGCCGCAGCGGGAGATCTCGGAACTCTGCTGCGGACAACGGAAATCGCATATGAAACAGGTTCGGGTTGGATAAACAAAAATCTGCTCGGATTGGTGAAATCCGTAAAAACGATTGTTAATAGCACAACGGTTTCAAAGACTTTATTTGAATACGATCACAACGGAAACGATGCGACTTTAACAAGACGGGATGATATAAGCACCGCGACGCACGACAGATATTATAACCCGGCGCATCCTTCTACAACGGAAGAAATTTGTCCTTTTTACGATCCTGATACTCAGAACGCACTGCCCAACGGTTGTATTATAATTCATAATCCGGGTTATGATTCAACCAGCGCATTCCGAGGAAATGTGACAAAACTTACCTCGTTTGCGGACTCGACATTAACGACCGATCCGAATGCCGATATTACGAATTACAATTACGATATTGCCGGAAATCTCGTCAGTGCTTCGTTAAGCTGCTGCCAGGTCAGAACCTACGAATATCACATAGATCATCAGTATGCCTTTCCGGTTTCACAAACATCGGGAAGTTCGCCGCAAATGACAACATCCGTAACTTATAACCGCAACACCGGGCTTGTTTTGACTTCGACTGATGAAAACAATCAGGTGACGAATTACCAATACGAAAGCGATACTCTGCGGCGGAAAAAGACGATTTACTCTAACGGCGGTTATACCGAAACCGAATATTCAGACAAATTAGCTCCTCTATCAGCAATAGAATTTGTTCGAGTAACAAATACACTTGATACGAATAAAACAGCACAAAGTTACAGTTATTTTGATGGACGTGGTTTGGGAATCAGAAATGCGACGCAAACGCCGGACGGATGGAGCGTTTCAACGATGGAATATGACAAATTGGGTAGACCTGTTAAGAGTTACAATCCATTCTATTCTTCTATTCCGAATGGGGCAACGCCAAATGAAACGAAATTTACTGAGGTTTTGAATTACGACGCACTCGGCAGAACAACGTCTGTCAGATTACAGGATTTGACGACAGTTTCAACCGCTTTCAGCGACACGAACACAACTCCCGCCGAATTTAATAAAACTTTTGTGACCGTTACCGATCAAGCCGGAAAACAGAGAAGACAAGTTGCCGATGCACTCGGAAGAATTGTGCGTGTTGACGAACCGAATTTATCTGGCAGTCTCGGCGCGGTTGATGCTCCGATACAGCCGACCACATATGAATATGACGGAAATGATAATCTTTCAAAAGTAATCCAGACAGAAGGCACGGTAACGCAAGTGCGGAAGTTCAAATACGATGCTCTGGCGCGCCTGACACACGAAAAACAGGTCGAAGCATCACCGACGCTCGACAATAGCGGAGTTCACGGAAGCGCTGATCCCAATAAATGGACAAAAGTGTTGAAATATAATCTGGATGGGCTTGTGTCGGAAGCGACGGACGCACGGGGCGTGAAAACGACTTTTTCGTATGACGGATTGAACCGCGTTACGTCACTTACATTTACCGACGGCACACCGACCGTAACTTACACCTACGATCAGGCGCGCACGGGCTTTTTTAACAAAAATGCTTTGACGAGAGTGGAAACGGCGGACGGCGGAACTCTCCGACCGGACACACCGGCGACGGCGACCGAATTCGATTACGATCAAATGGGAAGAGTAGTCAAACACCGCCAAAGCATCGGAACGCAAACCTATGCAATGGAATACGGCTATAATTTGGCAGGTCAACTAACAAGCGAAAAATATCCGTCGGGCAGAATTGTTTCGACGAGTTATGATGCGAACGGGAGACTTTCCCAAATTTCCGATCAAAGCCGGACATATCTGAACAATTTGCAATATCAATTATACGGCGGAGCGTTGAGTTCGATGACTTTGGGGAACGGCATTCAGCAGACCTTCGATTATAATGACCGTTTGCAGATGAAGCAGATCGCCTGGACGAAGAATAATAATGTTATCCAGCGATATGATTACTCGTTTGGTCAGATCAATCCATCCAACAATACGGTTAACACAACTAAAAATAACGGGCAATTGGCTCAAGTCGAAAGCTACATCGGCGGAACTGTTTCGAGTCCGACCAAGCAGTTTACGCAGAAATTCAGCTATGATTCAATCGGAAGGTTGGAAAAGGAAACCGAAACGAGAGGCGATAATTCTAATCAGGTTTATCAGCAGATTTTCAAATATGACCGTTTCGGAAACAGGTATTTGAAAGCGGCGGATAATCCAAGTCAGCAAAATCCGCTTTTCCCGACACCAATTGAAGATAATAATATTGACCGGACAAGTAATCGTTTGGCATCGAATACAAACACGCTTTATGATGCTGCCGGAAACATCACGACCGACGGAAAATACCGCAATTTGAAATATTTTTACGATGCCAACGGGCGAATGTATAAGACTTCGCAAATCAATGATACGAATCTGGCGAATACGGTTTATGATGCCGGGGGAAAAAAGGTAGCGACAAAAGTTAATGATGTCTGGAGATTTATGATCTATGACATCAGTGGGAAGCTGATTGCCGAATACGGCGGAATGGATTCGACGGATGAAGGCGGAGTGAAATTCGTTCATCAGGATTTGCAGGGATCAACCCGATTTCTGACGAGTTTGACGGGAACGGTTCTCGCAAGAATGGATTATCAAGCCTTCGGTGAAGAAATTCCGAACAATATCGGACAGCGAACGGCACAGGGATATGGAACATCTGATAGTATCAGAGAGCGATACGGCTTGACGGAAAGAGATGAAGCAACCGGACTCGATGACACCTGGTTTAGAAAATTAGAGCAAAGGGGTGGCAGATGGACTTCTCCAGATCCATATAATGGCTCAATGAGTCTTGGGAATCCGCAAAGTTTCAATCGTTATTCATATGTTGAAAATGAGCCAACAAATTTCATTGATCCAAGCGGATTGCTTAGAATTCAGCAATGCACAAGATACTGGTTTTCTGATGGTAATGGTAACATTATATATACTCCATGGTTCTGTCAGACTATATATGATGATGGTGGAGATATTGGCGGAGCAGGTGGAGGAGGCGATAATATTTCCGAAGATAATGTTGACGAAAAATGTGTTAAAGCATTGAAGGACGCAAAGTTATGGAATAAAATTCTCCAACTAGATAAAAAAGCATCGTCATTCATTGATGTAAATAAAATACAAGACCAATCTGCTTCAAAATATTTTGGTAATAACGGAACCAAAGGACTGACCGCTGGCGAATATTTTGATAATATAGGTCATGATGCTTATACCTTTCGTCAAGGTAGCACAGCCAAGGGTAAGCCGATTGGACGAACTGGCATTTACTCAAGAGGAGGTGCCGATAGTTTGTCTCCAACACTAAGATTACATGAATTAGCTCACTTAGCATATCCTGTTGGTTCAAATCTAGATATTTCTTTAGCTAATAAATTAAAAGTTGCATATGATAAAGGGGCAAATGCAAAAGAAACTGGTGAGAATGCTTCTAAAGCACTTAGCAAGTATTTTAATGAGGGCTGTGATCCAAGTCTGTTAAAAAAGTAAGATACGGAGAAAATAAATGAATTATCGAACAACTTATTTATATGTATTTGTTGCTCTTGTAATAAGTATGGCAAGCATAAATACTATGGGTCAAAAGATTACTAAATTAAAAGATCAAGTAAATGAATTTCGTTCACCGTTTAGGTATGTAATTGTCAGCAACAAACTTGATCCTGCTGTTAGCCAAAAAGATGAAACACGACGATTCGTAGAAGTTTTATTGGATAAAAAATCCTTTTCAAAGGAAAATCTAATTTTACTTTTTAGACTTATTTCAACTCGTTTTCCTAAAGAGTCAATTTTATTTGTCAATGTTTACACAGATTTGGAAGATATTGAAACCCCTGAAGAAAGGGATATAGGAAAAATTTCAGAACTTTCCGGTTCAATCTTAGCTCCAAATCCGCAAGATTCTGCAATTTTTACACGCTCACGGAATGAAAAAAATATTATTATGAATTTTGCTAATGGTGACTATGATGAAATTGAATTAAAATAATTCCTTACAACCAATTTTTAATTAGCTAGAAACGATTACAAGGGGCGAAAGGATTATCTGCACAGAGCCTGTTTTACAGGCTTAAAATCACTTAAAATGATTTTCGAGCAAACTTTGGATTTCTTCCTTCATTGATATTTTCTTGATCGCGCATTTGTATTTGATTTTTGCGTGAAGTTCGACAGGTAAATCTATCGTAAAGCGCGTGGTTTCGGTTTCCGGCGGGGCGTTTTCGGTGCTTCCGTCTTTTATCCAGTTTTCTATATCCTTAATTTGTTCTCTTACTTTCGGTTTGGCTTTGAAACTCACTCTTTTTGTCATTTTATAACCTCTAAGACTTCATCAATCAATTTTTCGATTTCTTTACTGGCAATACTGTTTGGCTCGGTTTCAAATAGTAGCCCAGTTTCTGACTTGTTATGAATGGGCTCAAAGTGGCGGTAGTCCAACTGCTCTTACAGTTAAAGAAAATGAAAAACTTGATAAAAGAATAGCCAAGATTAAAGATCAACTTAAGAAAGAAAAATGCAAAAAATTTCTTGAAAGCCATGGAATATCGATTTCTGACTTAAATGCTCAGCTGGATGATCAAAGCAAAAGGTTTTCCGGTCCAAAATCAACTAATTATACTGTGGCAGAAGCAGGTTTAGATGGAGACCCGTCAACACAAAACTGGACTGTTAGTACATGGTTTAAGAAGAAGTATGGAGGAAGGATACAAGCAGCAGTTGGTAGTAACGATCGCGTATTTTATAAAAACTTCAATAGTGTAACTACAATTTTGCATGAGAATCTTCATGTTTCAACTGGGTTAGGTGATGTAGCTTTAGCCAATAAATTAGGTTTAAAACATGATGGAACTGTAGCAAGTGCAAGCCCTGCAATTTCAGCAGCACTAATAGCTAACGGTTGTACTTAAGTAGTTTTAATGACTTGAATCATGTATTCGGGATATTAAGAATTGAATTTATGGAGCGGCGATTGCTCAATAGTGTGCTTTTATTTGAAGAATTAGTTTAATAAAAGGAGATGTTAATGAAATTCAAAGTATTTTTGGTCTTGTTATTATTTTTGCTGATAAATGTAGATTATGTTTATACTCAAGTGAATGGGACAGGAAAATGTAAATCATCTGTAAAAGGTGGTAAATATCAAAAATCAGAGATAGCACATTGGCAAAATGAGCCGAAGAAATTTAGTGGAAATGTTTTAATAAAACCCCAAAATGTAAATCGGGAGTTTCTGATAAAACTCGCTAAAAGACTAAAAGCTGAATATTGTATGGCTGAATACTTTACTGTTAATATTTATGACGATTCTGACTCTATGAACTTTGGGTGGGAGATTTACAATCAATCTGAGAATAAAATAATACGCCATCGAGCAACTTACACGTTTGATATAACCGCAGGAATAAATGAAATAGAGTATTCAACAAAAAAGGGTAATCCAACCAACGAAAATAAAATTGATTTAAATAGTGAGATGCAGTCAATAGACTGATGAGATGGTTTAATTTTATGAGTGTAGGTCAATTGAAAATAGAACAATGTATAATAGACCTTATCCTGAATAAAATTGGAGGGTGTAAGAAATTTTGTGTAATTCCGAATTTATAAATAAAAGGAGAATTACACTTTATGACAATTAGCAAAGAAGTTTTAGATGAATTAATTAAGGATTATCAGAATCCCGAAGATTTGCTTGGTGAGAACGGGTTACTCAAGCAGTTGACCAAGGCTTTGTTGGAGCGGGCGATGAATGCGGAGTTGACGCACGAACTCGGTTTTGCCAAAAACGATAAAAGTTCATTGAAAGAAAATAGCAATCGGCGCAATGGAACATCCTTAAAGACGATCAAGTCGAAACACGGAGAAATCGAGTTGGCGATTCCGCGAGATCGCCACGCGGAATTCGAGCCGCAAATCATCAAAAAGCACCAGCGGCGGTTTGAAGAATTCGACGATTTGATTGTGTCGCTTTATGCACGGGGACTTTCGACTCGTGAAATCAAAGCGCACATCGCGGAAATTTACGGCGTGGAGGTTTCGCCCGCCTTGGTTTCAACCGTCACCGACAATGTTTCGGAGTTGGTACGTGAGTGGCAGACGCGCCCGCTCGAAGCGATTTATCCGATTGTTTATCTGGATGCTCTGCGCGTTAAAGTGCGGATTGACAAAGTGGTGCAGAACCGCTGCTTTTATCTGGCAATCGGAGTCAATTTAGAAGGCAAGAAAGAGACGCTCGGATTGTGGGCGGCGGAAAACGAAGGTGCAAAGTTTTGGCTGACGGTTTTAACGGAGTTACAAAATCGCGGCGTTAAAGATATTTTCATCGCGTGTGTGGACGGCTTGAAAGGCTTTACCGAATCAATCGAAGCAGTTTTTCCCGAAACCATTACGCAGCTTTGCATTGTTCATCAGATCAGAAATTCGCTGACTTACATTTCCTACAAAGACCGGAAAGAAGTGGTCGCCGATTTGAAGCCGATCTACACTGCCCGAACTGAAGACGAAGCGTTGTTTGCTTTAGAAGAACTGGCGGAAAAGTGGGATGAGAAATATCCGATCATCGCCAAATCGTGGAAATCGAACTGGCAAAAGATTAGTCCGATGTTCGGGTTTCCGGCACAAATCAGGCGGGCGATTTATACGACCAACGTCATTGAATCGTTAAATTACTCATTGCGAAAAATCACGAAAACCCGCGCCGCTTTTCCATCCGAAGAAGCCGCCATCAAATTATTATGGCTCGGATTGCAAAACATCGAGAAAAAGTGGACAATGCCCATTCAGAACTGGAGTTTGGCGATGAATCAAATGGCAATCATTTTTGAAGGACGGCTACCAATTGCCGGGCTGACAGAAAACTCAATTACACAAAATATCTGACACCCTCTAAAATTGTTGTAATAACAGTCCTTTGATAAATGGTTTGCGAAGTAATGTGCGGAAGTTGTGTGTTCCGCACGCTATTTCCATTACATCGTCTGAAATATCTTCGACTTTCAATCTCATTTCTTCCTTCACAATTCGTAATCTTTTGGCTCCGCTAATTAAATGTTCAATGACCACCCGCACCGCGCTTAATTCTCGATTCAACTGTTTTTCTTCCGCTGTCAACTCTCCTCCACGCGGCTTTTTCTTCGGCTGTTTGATAATCACTCCGGCGGGCGCAAAGCCTTGAAATCCCGTGTCTTGTTGAATAGTTACTCCGTCCGGATAGTCAATCGCTTCTTCGTCAGCCAACTTTTTATCGTGTTTTTTGCCTTCCACAGTTTTTGACAAATACACTATAAGTCGCGTTTCTACTTCACCGATTATCAAATTCTTGTTCGTGTGAGTCTTTTTTTTCCGCTGTAATACAACTTTTGCCGGTCATTGTCCTTTGGTCTTTCGCGGTTTCTTTCAACCCCGTCTTGGACTAATTCGCCGACTTCAACCTGCTCTTTTAACCGCTCGACAAATTCATCCGCCTTTCGCTGAGGCTGGCAATCGAGAATTTCTAAGGCTCGTTTCAGCTTCGGCAACAAGCTGTCAACACGCGAAATAAACTGATCCATTTTCACGCATTATTTCTTGACCCACCTGTTTGTCAATTTATGGCTTCGTCGCGGTTTCGCACGAAGCCGTTTTCTACTTCAAGCCGTTGCCTGAAGTTCTTCTAATGATTCCAATTCGGCATTTTTTCCGGCTTTCAGTTTTTCCTTCATCCGGTAACTTTCGCCGCGAATGTTGACGACCGTGCAGCGGTGCAGAAGTCGGTCGAGCGCGGCGGATGCCATCACCGCATCGCCGGCAAAGACTTCGCCCCAACTCGAAAACGCTTTATTACTCGTCAGAATGATTGCGCCTTGCCGTTCGTAGCGTTCGCTAATGACTTGAAACAGCAAACTCGCTTCCGCCGCTTCGAGTTTCAAATAGCCGACTTCATCAATAATCAGCAATTTCGGGCGGGTTAGATTCTTGATTTCTCTGGAGAGTCGGTTCTCACTCATTGCTTTGACCAGTTTTCGCACCAGATCAATCGCACTCGTGAAATAAACGCGATGTCCGAGTTCCGCCGTATTGACTCCCAAACCGATTGCCAGATGTGTTTTGCCGACTCCGGGCGGTCCTAAAAAGATAATGTTTCTGCCTTCGGATAAGAATCTGCCGGTTTGCAGTTCCTCAATCAATCTTTTATCAACCGAAGGCTGCGAAGCGTAATCGAAGTCCGCCAGTCTTTTCAAGACCGGAAAACGGGCAAACTGCAAACTCATTTCAACTGTCCGCCGATGTCGCTCCCGAAGTTCACCGTCGAGCAAGTAGCCGAGAAAATGCGTGTAACTCCAGTTCTCGGCGGAAGCCGTCTGCGCCGCCGTGTCGAGCTGCGCGCGAGCCGTCGTCAAGTTCAACTTTTCCAGTCCTTCCGTCGCTTTTGTTTCAAAGATTTGCATCAGCCGATCACCTCCTCATAACGCTGGAGCGGTGTCACGGCAACTTCGCTGTTGAACAAGATCTGTAGTTTTCTCGAAATCGGCACCGGCGTTTTTCCCAAACTCAGTTTCCACATTTCGGCAATGTGTTCGGGATTGATGACATCCGCGTTTTTCTTCGTCGAAACCCGATGTTCGGCAATAATCAGATCAGCGCTTTTAACGCGAATCGTTTGTTCTTCCTGCTCGACCAACACCGTTTTGCCGACCGCTTGCGGCATTACCGAATAACGGCTGCCCGCGTAATGAACGAAGCCTTCCGCCGATACTTTCCGGCTCGCTTTGGCAGCCATGCGATATTCCGTGACGGTTGCCGATGGCAGCAGTTGTTCGCTCTTGAATAACTCACAGGGTTTTTCTTTGGTCGTCGCGTGAATCCGCCGATTGGCTGTTTCTTCCTGCCAATGAAAACCCTGTTGCCGCAGATCAGCCAGATTCGCAAACTCGCCGCCTTTGAGAAAACCATCTCGTAAATACAAAACGGCGCGTTCGACTTTGCCTTTCGTTCGCGCCCGATACGGGCGATGCGTGGCGGCGATAATGCCGTAATGACCGAGAAAATCCTGAAACAGCGGGTTCCATTCAGTTTGAGAAAGCCGCACCTGCTTCATATTGTCATACAGAATCTTGCGCGTATATCCGCTGAAATAAGCGAAAGCCTTTTGGTGACAGGCGATCAGCGTTTCGGTTGAAATGTCGGTGACAAATTCGACGAACAGCATCCTCGAATAACTCAAGACCATCAGGAAGGCGTAAATCTTTCGACTGATGCCTTCTTCGTCCAGAAAATAGCCAACCTCCGCCCAGTCAACCTGCGCCTGTTCACCCGGCGGCGTTTCAAACCGAACCGTCGCCTTTGGCGAAATCCCGCCTTTTTCAATCGTTTGCAAAAAGCGGCGAACGGCGGAAACTGATCCCGTAAAACCCATCGCCGTAATCTCTTCACAGAGCCGCACACCGCTTAAACCGGTTTCCAAATATCTTGTCCGCAAATACTCTTTGAAATCCACGAGCTTCGATTTACGTCCACGACTCTCAGGCTTTAGCTCGTTATTGCCTGGACGAATCACACTTCTGACGGTATTGCGGGCGTGTCCCGACAACTTGGCAGCCTGCCTGATCGAATGACCTTGCCCGACTAAAAACTTAATATCCATTTGCTCCTCCCATTTGAGCATCTCGTTTTACGCCTCCTTTTAGTTGAATAAAAGAAGTGTAATCCAAAACGCCGTCAAATGTGGGTCAATTTATTTCGCTTCCTAATGGATCAGTTTATTTCGCGTGTTGACACAAGGCTGACCGTCGCTTTGATTCTCTCGATTTCTTGTTCCGGGATTGCCATATAAAAAGCTGTCAAGTCTTATTTCAACTTTTTCAACTGCACACAGATTATAGAATCATCCTATAATAGTCAAGAGGATAACGACATATTCCGAAAAAGGCGTTTATAATACCGTTTGTGTTTTATTTCTGGGATTTTTGATGACGGATGAAAACGAATGGCAAAAGCAACTGACACACGGCGCGGGATCGCCACCAAAGAAGGACTCGAAACAATCGCGCAACGGCTCGTCCGGCTTCGCAAAGCCGCCGGACTGACACAGACGCAAATGGCGAACGCGCTCGGCATCTC
>JBBRVS010000110.1:0-17570 GCA_038246645.1 Pyrinomonadales bacterium | reverse complement strand
TGACTATGCCGTAAACATAAGGGTTTTACGGCTGGCACAGGCTTTGCAAACTGTTTGAAAGTCGGATTATGAAATTATTAATTGGATATGACGGTTCGCGTTGCTCGGAAGCCGCGCTCGATGATTTGCAAAAAGCCGGATTGCCGGAAACTTGCGAAGCTCTGATCGTGTCGGTTGCCGAAATCTGGCTGCGATCGCTGTCCGCCGAAAATAAAAAATATGCCAAATATGCCAAAGTTTTACCGGAATCTAAGCAGGCTTTCAACGCTGACAAGAAAAACGACACGGCATTTTCGGAAGCCGAAACCTTTGCCTGCCACGCGCAAAAACGTCTGCAAAAAAACTTTCCGGATTGGAAAATTTCTACGCGTTCGACAAACGGCTCTCCGGCTTGTGAAATTTTAAGGTGCGCCGAAGATTTCGAGCCGGATTTGATTGTGGTCGGTTCGCACGGACATTCCGCCGTCAATCACCTTTTGATGGGGAGTATTTCGCAAAAAGTTTTGGCGCACGCGAGGTGTTGTTCGGTGCGCGTGGCACGCGGGCGCATCGAGGTTGATCCGTTTCCGGTGCGAATTATGATCGGTTTTGACGGCTCGGAAGGCTCGAAAGAAGCCGTAAAAGCCGTGATTTCAAGACATTGGAGCGAAAGTGCCGAGATTCGTCTGGTCGCGGCAACCGATTTGATCGTGCCGACGGCAATCGGACGTTTTACTTTGCCGGTCGCCGATTGGGTCAATGAGGAAATGAAATCGGTCGAAGAATGGATTGAAAAACTCGCTGAAAACGAACTGCTAAAACTGCGCGATGCCGGATTTTCCGCCACGCTCCACACATATCCGGGAAATCCGAAACAGGTTTTGGTCGAGCAGGCGCAGAACTGGGATGCCGATTGTATTTTTATCGGAGCAACCGCTTTTCCGCGCCGCGCCGAAAGATTTCTGCTCGGCAGCACCTCGGCGGCGGTCGCGGAAAGAGCGCATTGTTCGGTCGAAGTTATCAGAAAAAAAATCGCTCGAAACCGAAACATAAAAAAAGGGTAACGCCATCGTCTCGCTGGCTGTCCGGCGTGCGTCTCGCGCGCCGATGGCGTTAAATTTCCAAAAAGTAATAAGGAGTCTGAGAGCGGGACTTCTCTCAGGACAGCCGCCGGGACGGCAGCTGTACCTCTTTTCAAGCAGCTTCTTAAATAAAACTCCTACTTCAAAATATTCAGAGCTTTTTCGGGAATCGGCGAATACGGTTCGTTTTCGCTCATTTTTTGATAAAATTCGATCAATATCCCGCGCACTTCGCCGAATTTGGCGAGCGTCGAAAGTTCCTCCAAATCTCTGCGGTCGAGATTCGCACGTGTTTTCCATAAACGAACGGCATCGGCGTAATCACCGTTTTCCGCCGCCGCGACCGTCAGACGTTTTAAAAGTGCGTGTCGTTCATAAGAAAGTTTCTCCGACCAATCGAATTTTTCCTGCATAAATTTTTCCGCATCGCGCCAATTTTCCGCCTTGATATAAGCCGAAAATATAACGGGCAGATAATCATCCGCTAAGTATTCCAAATCTTCACGTTCATTAAAAGACAGATTTTTCGATTTTAGAACTTCTTTGATTATATCCAGATTTCTATGCAAAACGGGAAGTGAAAGCGCGGCAAAATTTTTGGTATGGTAATTAATAAAACCGATTAATTGCAAGCCTTTATCAGGTTTACTCGTTAGCGCGATATTAAATAATTGGTTGAGAAATTCTTCCTTTTTCGCCTCTCCAACGGTTTCGTTTTCCAGAAAATCGCCTGCCAGATTTATATTCAGATCATCTGACGGAAGTTCACGGTAGATTTTTATGATATATTCTGTATTTTTTTGGAAAATCTCGTCTAATAAATCCGTGAAATCAGTGTTTTCAATAATTCTGATCAGCGAATAAAAATAATAATAATTTGCTTTCGTCGCCTGAAATTCCGTTCTCAGGAAATCTTCGGTTTTTTTCCAAAGCGCAAACTTCTGTTTGGTTTCTTCGCTCAAATCTTCTTCATTTTCATCTTTCGCACGTTCGGCAAATGTTTTGAAATTGGCTTCCGAAAACCGCGCAAAGCTGTCAATTAATCTTAAACGCTCTTGCCAACGGCTGTTTTCGTTCAATTTTGCCGGAAAATTCTTAAAACCTTCGTAATAAGCCTCTAAAACCAGAAGCAATTCGTTTCTGCCGCGATAATAATTGGCGCGTTCGATCCAGTATTCGGCGGAATTTTCCCTCTGCTGTTCTTCGCTGAGAATTTTCTTTTCAACGACGCGCGCGCCGGAATCTGCTTGAACCGCACCGGCTAAATAACTCGTGTTCCACGCCTGAATATCGCTTTTATCGAGTTTGGCAATTTCTTCGACAAGCGGCTGTGCTTTGTTTGCTTCGCCGATTTGATGATAAGTTTCGGCGAGTTTGGTTTTCGTCCAAAAGCGCAGTTGTTTTTCGTAATTTCCGATTTGCGGATCAACCGCAGACGTTATGAAATAGTATTTCCACATCAATTCCGTATCTTTTTCATTAAAAGGAATTTCCAGAGATTTATTGAGCAATTGAATGCCGAATCGGGTTTTTGTTTTATAATCCTCGGTTTGCCCGCTAAACATCGAACTCGAAATTAATCTTTCGCCCAAAACGTGATAATCACAAGCCTGTTTTGACGCGAATTTCTCGATGATTTCTGTGAGAGTTTGCATAGTATTGAAACGCCCGAGATAGCGAAAAGCCGCGTCCAAATCAGCCGGATTAGTGCGAAAATCTATGGCAAATTGATTTAATAATTCCGTATTACTAAGCCCGAAAGATTCGCGCCAGCGCAGACGATAATCAAAGAAATGCCCGTAATAATATTCCTTATCGCGATTTTCCAAAACCTTTTGCGCCAGCCAATTATCAAAACCGCTGACATCGCAGACGGCTTTGCCGCTTTTACACATTTCGGTTAATTTCTTGAAAATTTCGTCGTCTATCGAATAAGGATTTTTCAGATAAATCTGAAGAACTTCTGCGTCTTGAAAAAGTTCGTCTTTGAGCGTTTCTCTTAAAATATCGCCGCTGTGAAAACCGGATTTATCATTTTTAGAAACTAACAAAATTTGTTTCGTAATTGCCGGAATTTTTTGAAAATTTACGGCGCGGCGGTATAAGATCAGACGTTTGTAAAGATTTTCTAAATTGTTTTCGGAAGATTTTTCCGCGTCTTTTATTACTTCGAGCAAATCTTTTTTCAAAAGAATTTCATCGAGTTCCTGTTCGAGTTTATAAACTGCGCCTTGCGCGAAAAGATTCATAGAAAGAAGCGAAAACAAAACGACAGCGAAGATGAGTTTAAATTTTGTCGAAAACATCCGAAAAATCTCCTTTTTTGTTTTTATTGACAAAGTAAGTTATCGCAATTATGAAATTCTCTGCGAACTCTGCGTGAAACCGATTTTTCTCATTCAGAGAAAAGTGTTGACAGTTCAATTTTTCAACATATTTATCTGCTTTGAGTTGCGAAATCGGCAAACGGTTGCCGTGAGCCGAAAAAAATCTATTTTGCTTTTTCGGCAAACTCCTGCGGCGCTTCGAGCGCGTGCGTCTGTTGTTCGCAGTTGGCTTTTTTCTCCGCGAGAAATTGATTAAATTCATCCGAACGCCCGCGCGGAACGCTCAGAGTTTTCCAATCTTTCGCGCGAAAATGTTTTGCCAGAAACGTGATTTGCCCGATGTGATACGCGTAATGCGTCATTTGCCGGTTGATCGCTTCGCAGATCGTGTGCGGTTCGCCGCGAATCGAGACGGTTTTTTCAAAATCCTCCGCCGTCAAAGGCTCGACCGCGTCAAAAAGCGTCTGCCAGCCCGTTTCCCAAACTTGTATCAGAGATTCGCGAGTTTCGTCCATTAACTCGAATTCCGTATCGCGCCGGCGGTTTTCTTTTTCGCCGTCGGATGTCAAAAAATCCCGCCAGCGCGAACGCTGATTTCCGGCGATATGCTTGACGATCACGGCAATCGAATTGCCTTCCGCATCAATCGCCCGGAAAAATTCTTCTTCACGCACCTGCGCCATCGCCTTTTCCGCCATCTTTTTATAATTGCGAAAAGATTTAATCGCGTCGCTTAGATAATTATTTATAATTTTTTCGTTCATCTTCGGTTAATTTTCTTGTTGAAATTATTAAATCCAAACCAGGAATTTCTTTGGAAATATTTTCATCTTTATATTTAAGTCTTGGAGTTTCTCCTATAATGAGTCCTCCCATAACCATTCCTTCTCTATATCGAGGCACTAACATCTCAACATCCGTTTGATAATCAATCGGATAAAATTCCTTTAACTCATTTATTTTTTTGATTCCTTCTTCGAACTTACTTTGATTATAAACTTCGCCGACATTTAACGGAATCAATTCTTTAAGTTTTCGCGCTTCATCTTCATCAATTCCGACAAACTCTAATTTTCCTACTTTATATTGAAGTTCTTCGTCAATATTTACGATGATATTTACAATTCCGTCTAATCCTTTTGCTTGAGATTCGATGTATGTCAGGTCAAAATCGGCACTGTAATTAATATAACCTTTATCTGCATAATCTTTTCTCAGTTTTTCATATAATGAATCTTGAAGATGTTTTCCATTGGCAACTTTTCCGGTTTTCCATTTGAGAATTTCCGTTAATTCTTTTTCGCTAAAAACTTTTGCACCTTCAAATTTTACAGTTCCGTAAACATAACGAAGTCCTTCATCAATTGAAATTTCAACGACATAACTGTTAGCAACACGGCGCGGCGTAATGGAATGAATTTTGATTTTAAAGAAACCTTTGCTGAAAAATAGTGTACGCAAATCTTTTTCTGCACAGTAATCAAAATAACGTTCGTCAAAAATATTGTTATCTATCAAACATTTCTTTATTTCTGCGCTAAGTTCTTCGCTTGAAACATTTATATTTCCGTCAAAACGAATCTCCGAAACAAAAGCCGGATTTCCTCTTTTGACCGAAAAAATAAGATTCATTCGATTTTTCGGTAGTTCTTCGCCGTAAGCGACGACTTCGGCATTGAGATAACCGTAACGTAAAATTTTTTCTTTAATAACTTTTACCGCTTTCGCTACTTTTGCGCCGGAAAATTTATCGTTCGCATTTATATCTGTTTTTGAATCTTTGAGATATTTCAAAAAATCACTTTCGGGAATTTTATTGCCGAGCATTTTGTTGTCATATTGCTCGTAATCGGAATCAAAACCGACAAATTTAACTTCGGCAATCGTCGTCTTGCCGTCTTCAAACGGAATATGTCCGTAATTATTGAGGATTTTTATTTGTTTTGGAGATGTTTGTTGAGCGTAAATATTCGTGAAATTACAGACAAAAATTAGCGTGAAAGCCGCAAAGATTAGTTTTGAAAATCGCATAAAAACTCCTTTTGAAATAAGGTCGCCAACGGCGACAAACATTATAGCGTAGGGTTGAATGAAGCGAAGCGGAATGAAACCCTACGAATTTGATTATAGAAATCTTTTGACGTTGAAAGTGTCGAACAAATGAGGCGAAATGTTCGTCGCTTTCAGCGTCGCGGAAATTTTATTGGAGCATAAATTAATAACTCAGCCTACGAAATTTTTTAAATTTTAGCCCGCCTAGCGGGTGAAAGCGTGTAGCCGTAGCGTGAGCTACGGGAACAGTTACAAAATATTGTCGAAGCCCATGTAAGTGGGCGACAGATAGAAGAATCTTGCGCTATCTACGATAGCTTGATGTTAAATTTTGCAAATTCCCACTTGCGCTGTGGGCTACACGCTGTCGCCATCTCCGATGGCTAAAAACCTTAACTGCTAAGGTAAAGTTAATAAATTTTCCCGTTTGATGACGCATTTTATTTTAACGGTTGCTTTTCGTGCGAATTATTTGATTTTTGCTCAATTGCCGTATTTTCGACCTTTATCAATTGCCGGAAATTTTCTTCTAAATTCAATTTCAAAGGCTTTAATTTCTTGACCATTTCGGTGATTTTTATTTTGTTTTCGAGCATTTGCCGCGCAACCGCGCTCTGGTTATCGCCGACGAAAGCGAGTTCACTGAACCCTTCCGAGATGCCGATTTTTACCTTGATGTGATTGACGTTTCTCATTATCGCGTCTTTTAGGAAAACAATTACTTTTTCGATCTCGATACAGGTTTTCGCGTCGAAATAAATGCGTGTGCTGCGGTAATGGCGGTCTAGTTCGTTAAATTGCTCGAACGCCTCGCGGCTTGTTTCAATCGCCTGATTTTTGAGTTCTTCCTTTTTCAATTTCACGCCGCCGGAGTTTTCCATTCGATTTGTGAATTCATCAATTTTTTCGAGCGCGATCTCGGTTTTTGAAATTAATTCATAAAGCTCGCCGACCGCCTTGGCTTTTTGCTGTTCGAGCAACGAATAGCGCGTTTGATATTCGTAGTTTTCGATCTGCAGCGCGGCTTTGAAACTCTCGATTTCCTTTTGGAATTTTGCCGCCAATTCGGTTTTATAACTTTCGGTTTTCCGCGCCAGCCAAAACGCCGTCAGAATCGGAACGATCAGCGCCACAAGGCTCGGAAGTAAAATTTTGGCAAGTTCAAACCAGAATGAAAATTGGGAGTTTTGCATAAAACCGATTTCCTTTTTTGATTTATATTTCTTTGTAAAAAGTTTAACAATTTGCGCGGAAATTAGCAGTTTTTTCCGGGAATATTTTTCGCATAGTTTTGAAATTATTTTTCCAACTTCAAAGCTATCCTAACGGGTGGTTTATCCGGGGCAAAATTTATCTTTGCGTCAGTCCGCTAAAGAAATAATTCTAAATCTTGCCACCCGCACGGGTGGCGTTTTCATTTTTCGGAAAGGTTATAACTCTCAACACCGGCACATTTTCGCCGCTGATTTTGTCAGGAGCAATAACCGATTTATGAAAACCAAAATTTATTTTCTATTTATTTCAATCTTATTTTTAACTTTATTTTCAGCGGCAAATGCGGCGACTTTTATTGTTGACCGGACGGATGATCTGGCGGGGGCGACTGTCTGCAACGCGGTAACGCCGAACGATTGCAGTCTGCGCGGTGCAATTATCAATGCCAATGCCAATGGCGCGGGCGCGGATATTATTCAATTTAATGTCGGCGGCGGCAACGCGCAGACGATCACGATGTCTTCGACCGCGCTTCCCGATATTCAAACTTCTCTGACGATTGACGGCACGACGCAGCCGCTTTTCGGCGGTTTGCCGCGGATCGAAATAAACGGCGCGGCTTCCGTTATCAATACGAACGGATTCAGAATTTCGAGTCCGGTCGGCAATACGGCGATTTCCGTGACCATAAAATCTCTGATAATCAATCGTTTTCAGGGCAGCGGCATTTATTTCACGGCTTCGAGCGGAATTACGGCAACAGTTAGGGGCTGTTATATCGGCATCAATCCGGGCGGCTCGCTCGATCAGGGCAACGGCAATCACGGCATTCGCATTTCCGCATTTCCCGACAGCACATTTATTATCGGCGGCACTTTGACCGGCGAACGCAATGTTATTTCGGGAAATCAAGCGGACGGAATAAAAATCGTTTCCGCGCTCGGTTTTCAAAACGCCGGTACGTCCGTTTTAGTTTTGAATAATTTTATCGGCACGAGTGCCGCCGGAAATGCGGATTTGGGAAATTCGGATAACGGCATTTTTTTCGGCGGTCCGGGTTTCGGTTATTCTCTGCAAGTCGGCAACGGGCTTGGAAACGGGCGCAATATAATTTCGGGAAACGATGAAATCGGGATTGCCGCAACTTCCGGCTCGGTCACGATCAACGGGAACTACATCGGCACGAGTTTAAGCGGTACTGCGGATATTGGAAATACTCTTGACGGAATTCAGCTTGATTCGGAAGTTACAAACGCCACAATTGGCGGAACGGTTCTCGGCATCAATGTCGGAAATGTCATATCGGGCAATGACCGCAACGGCATCCGGATCAATGACGCGAGTATTCCGGCAACAATTCAGCGCAATCTGATCGCCACGAACGCCGCCGGAACTTCTGCGCTCGGCAACGCCGACGACGGAATTTTTCTTTACGAAAATGACACGATTACGAATTCCTCGATTATTATCGGTTCGGATACCGATTTAAACGACGGCAACACGATCTCCGGCAACGGCGGCGACGGTATAAATGTTGATTCAAATGTTTCGGGCGTAAAGATTTATGCCAATAAAATCGGGATAAATGCCCTCGGCGGCGGAACAATTCCGAATAGTTTGGCGGGAATCCGTCTGTTATCGGCAAATTCTGAATGTGAATTTCAACGCAACGGCTGCACCTTCGCGTCAGGTTCGCGTCATTGGCGGCAGCGCAACGCCCGGACAAAATGTTTCGGCAACGGTCGAGCTCGTCGCGCAGGGCGATGAAAATTCGCTCGGATTTTCAATAAATTACGATCCGGCAATTTTGAGCAATCCGAATGTCGTTTTGAACGCAGATGCAGCAAACGCATCTCTGACCGTCAACAGTTCGCAGAGCGGAAAAATCGGCATTCTGCTCGGATTGCCTGCCGGACAAGCGTTTACCGCCGGCACAAAATCGCTCGTGACGATGACGTTTAACACCGCGCCGACCAACGCTTTTAATTCGCCGGTTACTTTCGGCGATGTTCCGCTGGCACGCGGCATTGCCAACACCAATTCCGACGCTCTGACGGCAATTTATCTGGACGGCACGGTAATGTTCGCGCAAGGTTTTGAAGCAGATGTTGCACCGCGACCGACCGGAAATAATAACGGCACGATCTCGATTTCGGACGTAACGCAAGTCGGTCTTTTCGTTGTCGGATTAAATACGGTTGACGCAAATTTCAATGAATTTCAACGTGCCGACTGTGCGCCGCGAATTTCGCTCGGCGACGGGCAGTTAACGGTTGCCGATTACACGCAAGCCGGACGCTACGGCGCCGCGCTCGACACGGTAAATCCGGCAGGCGGCGCACCGCTGCAAAGTTTGCTGGAATTCGATTCGGACGGGAAACTCGCATTTCCACTTTCTCCGTTTATCCCGAAATCGGATTCAAAAAATGAAAATCTCGCACCGACCGTTGTCCGCGTCGTCAATGTTCAATCATCGCCCGGACAGCAGGTGATCGTGTCCATCGAATCGGACACGCAAGGCACGGAAAACGGTTTCGGTTTTACGCTCGATTATGATGCGTCGAAATTATCGAATCCGCTGGTTCAAAAAGGAACGGATACGCCGACCGCGAGTTTGATTCCGAATACGACGCAATCCGGCAAAATAGGCGTGATTTTGGCAATGCCTTTCGGAACTGCGGTATCTGCCGGAACAAAACAAATCCTCACAATCCGCTTTGATGTCGCAGCAAATGCTCCGGCGGGACTTTCGCCGCTGACATTTAGCGATATGCCGGTCATCCGCGAAGTTTCCGATGTGAATGCCGGTGTTTTGCAGTCAATTTTTGAAGACGGAAATGTTGATGTTTTAGCACCTTCATCGGCAAATATCAGCATCGGCGGAAAGGTTTTAACGGCAAACGGACGCGGAATTGCGCGGGCGATGATGACGATCACCGGCTCAAGCGGCGAAACCCGGACGACGCAGACCAATCCGTTCGGCAATTATCGTTTCGCCGGACTTGATTCAGGCGAAACTTACACGCTGACGGTTTTGCATAAAAGCTATCAATTCACGCCTTCATCGCAAATCCTGACGGTTTTCGAAGATGCGCCGGGCATAAATTTTATCGCGGTACCGGAAAATTAAGAAGTTGTTTGAAAAGTCAGAAAAACTGTACCGCCAGCGTCTCGCTGGCTGTCCGGCGTGCGTCGCGCGCGTCGATAGCGTTGAATTTTCAAAAAATAATACGGAGTCTGAGATCAGGACGGCGGCGTTACCTCTTTTTCAAACAACTTCTAAGCGAAATTATCGGCAAATCCGATGCGATAAAAAATCCAAATTGCACAAAATTTTCTCTGAAAACTCAATGCAATTTGGTAAAAACAAAGACCGGATAGTGGGGCTGTCCGGTCTTTGTTTTATTTCATTTTCTGACGAGTTATATTCGCGGATTTTATTTAATATCTTTCATCAATTCGGCGATTTGCTCGAAAGTCGGCAACTGTTTGCGAAGATTTTCGGGCAATTTTGAAACGACTTCGTATTTCGCAATTCCGATCGGCGAATCCGATTGCGTCAAAGCATATTCGACAATTGTCTTATCTTTATCCTTACACAAAATTATGCCGATTGCGGGATTTTCGTCCGCCAGCCGAACTTTATCATTCAAAACCGCCGGATAAAACTGCATTTTCCCGACATATTCCGGCAGAAATTCGCCGATTTTCAGCTCAATGGCGACCAGCGATTTCAAAACGCGATGATACAAAAGCAGATCAATAAAATATTCTTTGTCCGAAACCTGCAATTTGAATTGACTGCCGACAAACGCGAACAAACCGCCCATTTCGCGCAAGAATTTTTCGACTTTGGAAATCAAAGCGTTTTCCAATTGTCTTTCCGAATATTCATCACCGAGTTCGAGAAAATCGAAAAGATATTCATCCTTAACGGCAAGTTTCGCCTGATTGCGATGTTCTTCCGTTATGGTTTTGTCAAAATTCGTTTGATTGATCAGAGTTCTTTGTAATGCCTCAATAAAAAGTTACAGATGTTTTTTCAATAAAACGCCTTGATTGAAAATAAAAGACTTACGGGTTTTAAATGAACAAAGAAGTAGTTCCATAACTTATAGTTGAGGCATTACAGTTCTTTCGTAATCTTTATTTTCGATTCGGTGAATCAAAACATTTTTTGTCCAACCGTATTTTCGCATCATCCGAACGTAAAATTCGCGCTCAAGCTCATCTTTGCATTTCTCGAAAATTACTAGATTATGCGACCAACCAATTTCTGCAACCAATGGTTGCAGTTTTTTATTTTCTTGGTAAGCCTGATAAAAATCGCGCATATACTAAATATTTCGTGTTGAAAATCCACCCATTTCAGGAAATTCTTCACGCAAATCTTTTGACAATTGCTCGACAACCGATTTGCCCCAAGTTTCACCTTATCTGGCGTTCGACAATTGTTTTGCCGATGTCCCAATAAAGCGCGATCAATTCTTTATTAACCGCTTTGAGCGCAGCATACTGTGCGGATTCGATCTTTGATTTCCGTTAAAAGTTCGGCGTAAGTTTGTGAGATTAGTTCGTCCATTATTTTCCCTCAATTATTTGATTTTTCCGGCTATTTCATTTCTTTCAAGCGTTTCCTGTTCGCCCGATTTCAGATTTTTGAGCGCGACTTTGTTTTCGGCGAGTTCGGTTTCGCCTAAAACGCAGACAAACGGGATGTTGAGCGAATCGGCGTATTTGAATTGTTTGCCGAGTTTGTCGGCTTCCGGATAGACGAGAACGCGCAAGCCGCCAGCGCGGAGTTCGCCGGCGAGTTTGAGCGATTCGCCTGCCGATTCTTCGTTCCAGATTGTAATCATGACGTCCGCCGAATTTGTCGTTAAATCATCGGGAAACATTCCGCGCTCTTCCATCACAAAAAGAATGCGCTCCAAACCGATGGAAAATCCGACCGCCGGGATTTGCTCTTTGCCGAACATTCCGATCAAACCGTCATAACGCCCGCCGCCTGCGATGCTTCCTGAAAAATCACCTTTTGTTAAAACGACTTCAAAAATCGCGCCCGTGTAATAAGACAAACCGCGGGCAAGACTCGGATCAATTTGAATAAAATTTTCAATTGATTGTTCTTCAATATTCAATTGGAATTTCACTAAATCTTCGATGCCTAAGTTTCCGTATTCATTAGAATTTACAAAATCCCGCAATTTGTTTGTGATTGCTGCGTTTTTAGTTTGAGAAGGAAAATCTTTTTCATCCCAACGCTTGGCATTATCTATTTCTCTGATTTTGTCGAACAGATTTAACAATTTATTTCCCGTTTCTTGGGTTATTCCGCGTTCTTCGAATTCTTTGATAACTCCGTCTTTTCCTATTTTATCCAATTTGTCTATGGAAACTAGTGCGTCATTTTGAGATTTTTCTTCAATTCCTGAGGCTTCCAACATACCGCGTAAAAGTTGTCGGTGATTTATTCTAATAACAAAATCCTCAAATCCTAATTTCTCCAAAATCTCACTCACAGCCATACAAAGTTCGGCTTCGACAATCATCGAACTCGAACCGATTGCGTCAACGTCGCATTGGTAAAATTCTCTGTATCTGCCTTTTGCCGGACGGTCGGCGCGCCAGACGGGTTGGATTTGGTAGCGTTTGAAAAATTTCGGCAGTTCGTTTCGGTAATTGGCGACAACTCGTGCCAGCGGAACTGTCAGATCGTAGCGCAAAGCTAAATCCGATAATTCGTTTTCCGATTTGATCTTTCCTTCGGCTAGTTCTTCCTGCAATTTTTCGCCGCGTTTGAGGATTTTGAACATCAGCTGATTGCCTTCTTCGCCGTATTTTCCGGTTAAGGTTTCGAGATTTTCGACCGAAGGCGTCTCCAGCGGTTCGAAGCCGTATTTTTCATAGACTTCCTTGATGATATTGATGACATAATTACGTTTGCGAACATCGGCGGGCAGAAAATCGCGCATTCCGCGCGCCGGGTTTGTTTTGCTCATATTTATATTCAGGGCTTTCTCATAAAAACAACATTGGTTATTTTTAGTTAAATCTTTGTCGCGTAGCGACGCGCTTGAATTTAGACGTGTGCTTTAACGCACGGTCAAGTAACAAAAGGGGATCTTGTCGCGTCAGCGACAGCTGAATTTATTGCCGATTTTCAATTGTCGCTGACGCGACAACGATTTCTTGTTTTATCTTTCCGTGCGTTAAAACACACGGCTAAAGTCATTTTATCGCTACGCGATATTTAACAATAATTTTTATGAGTAAAGCCCTGTATTTATATTAAAGAAGAAAAGTCGGGTATTTCTCCATGTTTTTTACTGCTGCATTTTCCACAGAAATATTTTCCGCCCGACATCATATAACCGTCTTGTCCTAAATCAATTACGTTATCACAACCGGCGCAATGAGTAGGCTCGAATCCGGGCGGATTTTCCAATTTAACAAAGTTGTATTCATTTGTCGCAAAATGAACATACATTTCGGTTTCCCAATTTTCCCGACATTTTTGACATTCCTGCCAATCGCCTTGATGTCCTTCGTTAAAATGCGTTGCACAAACCGTGTAACGATCGTGGTTTCGGCTGCAACTGTTGTGCGCGTATGAAAACATTTGATATTCTTGCCAATCGTCGCAAATCAAATTATCGCAACACTCGGTTTTTCGCAAAGGTTTTCCCGATTGCTTGCATAAACCGCATTTCGGCTTTAGTTTTTGGGCTTTAATTTTATTTCTTTTGTATTTACTCATCCTAAGTTTTATAAATCTCCGATAATTTAATGTAATTTTGCCAAAACCTTTTCAAATCTTCAATTTCTTCGACGGATAATTGGCGTTTTACTTTTGCCGG
This sequence comes from Pyrinomonadales bacterium, assembly GCA_038246645.1. Lineage (GTDB taxonomy): Bacteria > Acidobacteriota > Blastocatellia > Pyrinomonadales > Pyrinomonadaceae > JAHCHG01. The sequence goes on along the minus strand of JBBRVS010000110.1, from coordinate 4,055 downwards.
ACTTCCCATAACGAGCGACTTTTCAGGGATTTTTGTGTTCGGCGTAACAAGACTTCCGGCGGCGACGAGCGAATTTTTGCCGACGCGCACGCCGTCCAAAATTATCGCGCCGATGCCGATCAGACAGCCCGTTTCGATATAACAGCCGTGAATCGTCGCGCTGTGCCCGACCGTAACTTCCGGTTCGATAATTGTCGAATGCGTTTGGCGCGAAACGTGGATGATCGTGCCGTCTTGAATATTCGTCCGTGCGCCGATGCGAATTAAATTGACGTCGCCGCGCAAAACGCAGTTATACCAGACGCTCGCCTGTGCGCCGATCTCGACATCGCCGATAATTACCGCATTTTCAGCAATAAACGCGCTTTCATCAATTTTCGGATGGGTGTTTTGAAATGGTTTAATCATAAATTTTACAAATAGATAACGGATAACGGATAATGGATAACGGATAACGGATAATATAAACCAAATCATTATCCATTATCCATTATCCGTTTAAAAAAGTTATGGCAAAAAAGATAAAAATTTTAGCGTTCGCGGGCAGTTTGCGCGAAGCTTCTTATAATAAACGCGTCGTTAAAACGGCGGTCAAAGGCGCGGAAAACGCCGGTGCGGACGTAACATTTATCAATCTGAAAGATTATCCGCTGCCGATCTACGACGCGGACGATCACAAGGAAAACGGTTTCCCCGAAAACGCGCTCGAACTTCAAAGAATTCTCGCCGCGCACGACGGACTTCTTATCGCTTCGCCGGAATACAACGGTTCTGTGCCGGGCGGTTTGAAAAATATGATTGACTGGACTTCGCGTGCTTCGGATGAATTTAAGATGATCGAAGTTTTCAAGGGCAAAGCGGCGGGAATTATGACGGCTTCGCCCGGCGCATTCGGCGGAATCCGCTGTCTGGCTCACTTGCGCGGCGTTTTGACGATTATGCTCGTTAATGTTCTGCCGATGGAAATTGCCGTTGCCAAGGTCGGCGAAATGTTCGAAGGCGACGGCTTTGAGATGACCGACGAAAAAACCAAGGGATTGCTGGAAGATTTGGGAAAAGCTCTGACCGATCTGCTGAAACAAACACACGGCGAAATCGAAGTTACGGCGGTTGAATAAAATTTATCCAATATATTCGGATAAATATCGTCTGTCGTAAGATATTATTCAATGAAAAAATTACTATTTACAATTTTTATTTTCACGATCTGCGCGGTTTCGGTTTCGGCGCAAGTTTATCTCTCACCCGATGCTGTAAAAACGACCGTGATTGACGGCGAACAGTTAAAAATGCTCGCCAAATCAGCGGAAAACGAGCAGCCCGTTTTGATAAATTTCTGGGCGACGTGGTGCGGTCCGTGCCGCGTCGAATTTCCCGATCTGGTCGAAATTGATCAGGATTACCGCGAAAAGGGTTTAAATTTTGTGATAGTTTCGATTGATGATTTCGGCATAATTGACACGAGAATTCCCGAATTTCTTGCCCAATACGAAGCAAAAATGCCTTCTTATTTGATTGATCTCGATTCGGCGGAAACGATCAAAGCCATCCGCCGAATCGCGCCGCGATTTTCCGGAACTTATCCTTTAACCCTGCTATTTAACGCCAAAGGCAAACTCGTCTATCAAAAAACAGGTGTCGTTGATCCGAAAATCCTGCGGGCGCAGATTGATAAAGTTCTTCCCAAATGTCAAGTAAGGCAAAAGTAAAAAGGTAAAAGGTAAAAGGTAAAAGGTAAAAGTAAAGAATCAAGTCAAACTTCAGCAAATATAAGGTTGATAATAACTTTTCGCGACTTTTAGTAAACTGTAAAACATTTTTCAGAAAAACATTGATTTTCTTACCGAAAACAAAGAGTAAAAATATTAGAGAATCCGATTTACCAGGTATTTATTGACATTCTTGATAAACCCCCGATTTTATCTGCTTTTTGCGTCATTTTTTTATTGAAGTAAAATTCAAAAAATATTATGGTTAAACAAAAGATTTATTAGTCATTCAGTGCTGATTTTCAAAGCACAAGGAAGCAAATTAAGTGAAACCAACTGATATTAAAGACCCGGAATATTTTCATAAGGTCGTGGATTGCCAGTATGCGTGTCCGGCGCATACGCCCGTGCCTGAATATATCAGGCTGATCGCGCAGGAAAAATACACGGAAGCCTATATGATTAATTGGGATTCCAATGTTTTCCCCGGAATTTTGGGGCGAACCTGCGACCGTCCGTGCGAACCGGCGTGCCGCCGCGTGCGGGTTGAGGAAAAACCCGTGGCGATCTGCCGTCTGAAACGCGTGGCGGCGGATAATAAAGGCGATGTAAGGAGTTTGATGCCGCAGAAGCCTTTTGCGCCGAACGGCAAAAAAATCGCTCTGATCGGCGCGGGTCCGGCTTCGCTGACCGTTGCCAGAGATTTAGCCCCGCTCGGCTATGAGCTGCATTTATTCGACGAATTGAAAAAAGGCGGCGGTTTTATGCTCAGCCAGATTCCGGCGTTCCGTCTGCCGGAAAGCGTTCTGGATGAAGAGGTCGGTTACATTCTCGATCTCGGAATTCACACTCATTTCAACACCTACGTTTCGAGTTTGAAAGAGGTTTTGGAGCAGGATTACGACGCGATTTTTGTCGGAACGGGCGCGCCGCATGGCAAAGATTTGCCGAAACTCGCCGGACGCTGGGAAGCGAAAGACAATATTCACATCGGAATAAATTGGCTGGCAAGCGTCGCTTTTGAACATATTAAAAAAATCGGCAAAAAAGTCATTGTCGTCGGCGGCGGAAATACGGCGATGGATTGCTGCCGGACTTCGCGCAGACTTGGCGGCGAAGAAGTCAAGGTCGTCGTCCGCTCGCCGTTTGCCGATATGAAGGCATCGCCCTGGGAAAAAGAAGACGCGATGCACGAAGATATTCCGATCATTGATAATCACACGCCGAAATCCTTTGTCGTCGAGGACGGAAAACTCAGAGGAATGACGTTTGAAAAGGTCGAAGCGGTTTATGACGAAAACGGAAGGCGAAAATTAGTGCCGACTGGCGAACCGGACGTTTTTATCGAAGCGGACGACGTTTTGATGGCAATCGGGCAGGAAAATGCTTTTCCGTGGATCGAGCGAGGGCTAGGCGTTGAATTTGACGAATGGGAAATGCCGAAAATTGATAAAACGACTTTTCAATCAACTCACCCGAAGGTTTTCTTCGGCGGCGACGCGGCGTTCGGTCCCGAAAATATCATTACGGCGGTCGCCCACGGACATCAGGCGGCGGTTTCGATTGATCTTTTGTGTTCCGGGGAAGATATAAATAATCGTCTGAATCCGTTCGTCAATCTGCAAAGCCAGAAAATGGGCATTCACGAATGGGCTTACGACAGCGAAATCGCCCACGACGAGCGTTATATCGTGGCGCAAGCCGATAAAAAAATCACGCTCAAAGACCGCAAAAAAGAAGTCGAACTCGGTTTTGATAAGATCGAAGGTTTCAAGGAAGCGCAGCGCTGTCTGAACTGCGACATGCAGACGGTTTTCACCGAATCGAAATGTATCGAATGCGATGCCTGCGTTGATGTCTGCCCGACGGCTTGTATCACTTTCACGAAAAACGAAGATGACGAAACCGCTTTGCGCCAAAAACTAAAAGTTCCGGCACTAAATGTAACGCAGGATTTATACGTGTCCGACACTTTGCCGACGGCAAGAGTAATGGTCAAAGACGAAGACGTTTGTCTGCATTGCGGTCTGTGCGCCGAACGATGCCCGACCGCCGCCTGGGATATGCAGAAGTTTTTCTATAATGTGACAAAGACGTATAGCAGTTGTGGAAAGTAAAGATCAATTCTGTAAGGTGAGTGAAATGAAATTCTTCAAAGCAATTTTGATACTATTTTTTTGTATTATGGGAATAAGTGTTTGCCACGCTCAGAAAAACGCAGTTGCGCTTGTGGATTCAAAGTCTTTTTATAATTCTGATACCGTTTACTATTAGAAATTGTGCATTGGTCAGTAGCGTCGGCGTGAGCCGATGCGTTATCCATGATGAGCAATTGACGCAGTTGCT
>JBBRVS010000109.1:0-17614 GCA_038246645.1 Pyrinomonadales bacterium | reverse complement strand
GCCGTTTTACTTCCGTTGCGGTTTCATCTGTCGGTGAATTGTTCTTTTTGTCGGTCAAGCGAAGATATTTGTGATCGGCTGTTCGGGCATCTTTGCCGGGTTGCAGAAAAACAAGTTTTCCGCCGGTTGTTTTGGACGCATCGCAGTCGGAATCGCCGATGAACAAACTTTGAAAAACGTCGCCTTGTTTAAAATTTTTGGCAAGGTCTTTTTCGTATTTGTTCTGATCTATAAAATTGTAGGAAACCGCCGTGTCCGAATCTTTTGCCATCAGCGCGTATTTGATCATTCCGACGCGTCTGCCGGAAAGAAATCTGTAACCGTTTCGGGCGAGAGAATTGACTTCTTTTTCAAAACCGTTGATTTGTTTGACGAATTTATAATCGGTTTTTTGAGAAACTTCCTGATTTAAGTCGTCTTCGAGAAGAATCGAAACGGAAAAATCGAGCAAACCGCCGCGGTTGAAAAGAATTTTAAACGGGCGATATTCTTTGGAAACCGTATCGAGCGCGGTTTGCAGTTCTTTTGAAGGATTTTTGCCAATTCCGATCTTTCCGACAAAAACCTTATAATCTTTCGTTTTTTTCACGTTTCCGTTTTTGCGTTCGAGCAGAAAAACATCACCTTTAGTTAAACGTAGAAACGTCGAATTTTGAGGCAATGGTTCAATGTCGGATTCAAAAGTTTTATCATCGCACGCCGTCAGCGCGAAAGTTTGAACCACATAATATCCGCTTTCGGCGCGAAAATTAATGCGTGATTCCAGATAATTTTTGTTCGGACTGGTCAGCCAGTCATATTCGTAGGTGTTTCCGCTTTCGAGGTTTAGAACCGCTCCGAAACCTTGGGAAAGATTTGCGTCGCCGCCAAAATTAAACGCTCTGTCAACGCGATAACCGAGTTTGCCGAGTTCATTCAATTCTTCGATAAAACGGCTTAAATTCGCTGAATTTAGAAAACGAACCTTTTCGGAATTTTTACCTGATACTTTATTTTCCGAAATATCCTTCCCGCCGGATTGAGCAAAAGATGTCGAAACGGTAAATATAAGAAAAATGCTGAGAAAAAATATAATTTTGGTTATTTTCATATCAAAAAGACGATCTGACAGATGTTTTAATTTTATTTCTGAAGTGTTGAGTTCAAACCCATTATAACGTGAATTCGATATAAGCCGTCGAAGACGGCGGTCATATTTGTAGCCCACAACTGGCGTTGTGGGCTACAAATATAACGTCGGTTTCACCGACTAAATCTACATTTTTTATATCGAATTCACGTTATTATAGCAACCGCCAAAAAGAAAAGCTGCGATATTTTTCGCAGCTTTTCTTTTGAATTCCAAAATCTCTTAAGCCGATTTTGCCGTCGCTTCCATATCGGGTTTCCAGCGCAAAACGGGTTTTCGTGCGGCGGTTGCTTCGTCGAGTCGTCCGATTCTGGTCGAATGCGGCGCGTCAATGACGAGCTGCGGGTCTTCGACGGCTTCTTTGGCGATTGATTTCATCGCGTCAATGAATGAATCGAGATCGGCGCGTCCGACGGATTCGGTCGGTTCGATGAGCATTGCGCCTTCGACGATTAAGGGGAAATAGATCGTCATCGGATGAAAACCGTAATCAATCAGGCGTTTGGCAATGTCGAGCGTGTGCACGCCTTTTCGCGACTGCTTTTTGTGCGAGAAAACTACCTCGTGCATACTGTCGGATTCAAACGGTTTATCGAAATCTTCCGCCAGAAAATGTCCGACATAACGTGCGTTTAAAACTGCGGCTTCGGTTGCTTCTTTAAGTCCTGTGTCGCCGTGCGTTTGAATATAAGCAAGCGCACGAACCATCATTCCGAAATTGCCGTAAAACGCTTTGACGCGTCCGATTGATTCGGGATAATTAAAGTCTAATTTATAGGTTTCATTGTCTTTGACAAGTCTCGGAGTCGGCAGAAAAGTTTTCAGCTCTTCCGTGCAGCAGCACGGACCGCAGCCCGGACCGCCGCCGCCGTGCGGTGTCGAAAAGGTTTTGTGCAAATTCAGATGAATGACATCAACGCCCATATCGCCCGGACGCGCGATGCCGACGAGCGCATTCATATTCGCGCCGTCCATATAAACAAGCCCGCCCGCTTCGTGAATAATGTCGCAGATTTCCTTGATATTCGTTTCAAAAATTCCGACCGTGTTCGGATTCGTCAGCATCAGACCGGCGATTCCGCCCTGCGCGCAAAGCTCTTTCAGATGCTCCATATCGGTCAAACCTTCCGCAGTTGATTTGATCGTTTTGACCGTAAATCCAGCCATATGTGCAGATGCGGGATTTGTGCCGTGCGCCGAATCGGGAACCAGCATCACGCGCCGATTCTTTGATTCTTCGCCGTCGCGTTTATCAAGAAATGCCCGAATCAGCATCACGCCCGTCATTTCGCCGTGCGCTCCGGCGGCAGGTTGCAAGGAAACGCCGGGAAGTCCGGTAATTTCCGCCAGATCTTCCTGCAGTTGATACATTAATTCCAGCGCGCCCTGCGCTTCGGCTTCCGGCGCAAGCGGATGAAGTCCGGCAAATCCGGCAATTCGCGCGACTTTTTCATTGAGGCGCGAATTATACTTCATCGTGCAGCTTCCGAGCGGATACATTCCGAGATCAATCGAATAATTCCACGTCGAAATCCGCGTAAAATGGCGAATTACGTCAACTTCCGAAACTTCCGGCACGCCTTCCAGATCGTCTTCGCGGCGAAGTTCGAGCGGAATAAGCTCGTCCATTTTCGTTTCTTCAACGTCTAATTTCGGCAAACAATAACCGACGCGCCCTTTTTGCGAACGGTCAAAAATCAACTCTTCATTCTGAGTCGGGTGTTGTGTAACTTTTGTTATGCTCATGATTTTTAATAAATTTAATTAGGTTGTATCGGAGGAAAATTTCCTTCAATATTATAGTCAGACGGATAAATTGAACTCATAGTACCAACTAAAACTGCGCGAAAACTGTAATTAGAAATCGGTTTTGACGAGTGTGTTTTTGCTCTTAAACGTACCTTAACTTCCGGCTGAAATTGCGGTACACCTAATCCTGCCGGATCGCTAAGCAAGTGATAAAAACCTTTACCTTCAATTTGTATGTAGTAACAACGCTTTCTTGCATAGTATTCGTGGATAAAATTTGGACCTGCTGATCCTAGTTCGATTCTATTTCTGAAATTTAATAAATCGTAATTTTTATCGGCTTGCGTCAGATCAATATCCGCTTTGACATGTTTTCGCGGTTCGAAAGCCGGAATTTTATTTAAAACTCCAATTGAGTCGAACATCTGACTTATGTCATCATCCTCATTCCATCTCCAAATTCTGTTAAAAGTGTCGTAAATAATTTTCTTGGCACCATAATCAGGAGCAGACCTGTTTTTAATCTCGAGAAAGTAACTTTCGCCTTTATGAATAAATGCGGCATCATTACCATATTGCGTGCAGATACCGAATAAATGATCGGGCATAATTTTAAGTTCACGCAAATATTGCTTTATTTGATGCTCATATTTTAAGCCTTTATTTATTGTCGGTGTTATACTTCCATCCATCTTATGTGTATCTCCAAGTAAAAAATGAAATGATATACGCAATCAAAGATTGTTTTAAATAGCAAACAAGGTTTGATCTTGAGTTTCAACCTTCAGTTCAGGTTCGATAAAAAAATCTTTTCCCCAGATTTCAGCTAGATTTTCCGTATTACTATAATCATCGAAGAACTTTTCAATCAAATCTGTTTTCCGAGTGTCAGCTAAACGGGATTCAATTTGATGAATATTTTCTTTATCAAATTCAATACTTATCGAATTTCGGTTTAACTGCTTGGCAACGACGGCAGTTGTTCCGGTTCCGGCGAAAGGATCAAGAATAAAATCCCCGGTATTGCTTGAACTTAAAATAATTCTCAAAAGTAAAGCGATTGGCGATTGTTGTTTATGAAGACGTTCGCCGTTTTCTTGGCGAATCGCTTCATCGCCGGCGAAATAACCGCTCGTCAATTCGCGTATGTCGTCCCAAATATCTGTGACAAAGATACCGTTTTCGCGCTCGTATTTATGATGCTTTAAAAGCGGCGGATCAATTCGCAAACGGTTAAAACAGCGCGGACGTTTTCCTTTTGTGGCAAAGACAATTACCTGAAATGCCTTGCCGTAACGCATTTGTCCGGGAACGGCGGAAGTCATTTTTTTCCAAATTATCAAATTCTGAAACGTCCAACCCGTTTCTTGCAGAATTTTTAATACATTTTCAGAATTCTTTTCGCGCTGCATAAAATAAATCGCCGCACCATCCGATGATATTTGAAAAATTTGCGAACAAACGCCGCGTATCATTTCCCAATATTCTTTTTCAGGTAAATTATCATTACAAGAAGAATAATCCTTTTGTTGATTAAACGGCGGATCAAGAAATGTCAGATCAATTGTGGAATCTAAATTTGATAAAACATTACGACAATCTCCAAAAATTACACGATGCAACCGGTCAAAAATCAACTCTTCATTCTGAGTCGGGTGTTGTGTAACTTTTGTAATACTCATAAATTCCTATACTTTCGGTAATCCGTTTCCGGTAATATTTTCAATTATTTCGCAAAATCTGTCGAGTTCCCACAGCGTTGTGTAAACATTCGGCGTGATGCGAATTCCGTTAAATTCTTCGTGAATGATCGGCGTTGTAAAAATCTTGTGTTTGTCGAATAAATAATTGCCGATCTTGACCGGATCAATGCCTTCGATCCTGAAATTGCCGATCGCGCAGGATTGTTTTTCGTCAAAGGAAGTGTTAAACCCGACATTCGGCATTTTCGCCAATTTGTCCATCCAGTAACGCGATAAATAACGAAGCCTTGCTTCTTTGCGTTTCGCGCCGACGGCATTATGAAAAAGGATCGCTTCGCCGATTGCCAGACGCATCGCGGCGGAATGGGTGCCGATTTCTTCAAATTTTCTGATGTCGTTTTTGTTTTTGTCTTCCGCCGCCATCAACGCCCAAATGCGCGGAATTTTGTCCTTTTTGACATACAGCATTCCCGTCCCTTTCGGCGCAAACAGCCATTTGTGCAAAGAAGTTCCGAAATAATCGCACTGCAAATCATCACGCTTGAAATCGAATTGGGCAAACGAATGTGCACCGTCAACAATCGTTTCGATTCCTTTCGCCCGAGCCATTTCGCAAACTTTTCTGACAGGCATAATTTGTCCCGTCAGATTTATTTGATGCGACATCAAAATCAGTTTCGTTTTCGGCGTAACTGCGCGTTCAAAAGGCGTTGCTAAATCATTTATATCTTTCGGGGCAAGCGGAATTTTGATTAAATTCAGTTTCAAACCTTCGCGTAATTCGCGCTGCCGGAGCGTGTTGAGCATTCGCGGATAATCCTGCGTCGTCGTCAAAATCTCGTCGCCCGCTTTCAAATCCAAACCCATCAACAAAATTTCGAGCGATTCCGAAGCGTTTCGCGTAATGGCGATTTCTTCCGCGTCGCAACCGAAAATTTCGGCTAACCCGACGCGAATCGTTTCCGATTGCGGTTCGAGCAGTTGCCACATCGTATAAGCGGTCGCGTCTTCCTGCTGCCACGTGTAGCGGACAAATGCTTCCGTCACCATTCTGGGAGAAGGCGAAACGCCGCCGTTATTCAAATTGACAATTCCGCGCGTCACCGTAAAAGATTGCTGGATATTTGCCCAAAAATCTTCATCCGCCGCGACTTCTTCGGGCGAAAGATGTTCGATTTTCCTGCTCGCCGCATTTATATTTTCAAAGAGCGCACCGACAACCGACGACGATAAAGCCATCATTCCGAAGCCTTTACCGACGGAAGATAAGAATTTTCGCCGATTAAACTCAATTGAATTTTCCTTAAAATCAGTTTTCAAAATGGATGCCTCCCCAAAAGAATTTCTTCTTCACGAATTGCCAAAATCAAACTGCGATTTAAGTTTAACTCTTTAGTAGTTGCGCGACCTTTTGGAGTCAGACCAATGACTTTTACTCCAACCCATGTAAAATGTTCATTCCAGATGTCAGTTCGAGGATTGAATAAATTAATTGTATCTTTTGTTTCGGGATCAATTCCTATTTCCTTTGCGCTTTTTCTCAATGAACAAGAAACACAGGCTAAAGCCAAATTTTCTGCGATAGTTTCTCCTCCCGAATTTACCGGAACAACATGGTCAATATGAAAAGTCGCTTCTTGTCCGGATTGCGATAAATGACAGTATTCACAATAATTTTCAGCGCGGCGAATTACTAATTTTCGCAAAAAAGCCGGAATATAGCTCATTTAGATTCACGCCAAACTCTTTCAGCACGCATTCGCAAAAGAGATAGCATTTCTGCTAAATCAACTAAACCTTCGGCTTCTTCACTTTCTGCAACAGACAATTTTTTGCCTTGATCTTGACGGTCAAGCAATAGTTGAAGCCGATTATTAACGGCTTTCGGCAATTTAAATTGTTTGGTCGAAAGCGGAACTTCGATTTTTATTAATGCTTGAGCCATAAAATCACCTCAAAACTATTTTACTAAATTGCGACTGCAAAAATGGCAGACACAAGATTATTTCAATTATTCCCAATCCAGCCCTTTTAAGTAAATTCTTAACATGAGTAAAACATCAATTCAGGCTCAATTTAGCCTCGCAAATTAAAGTGCCAAAATTACCTAATGCAAGGGTCTGGATTTGGCTCAAACGAATCATTAAATGGAATTAATCTCCAACCGTCAATTGTTTTACTATCTTCGTTATTTGTCGTTTCTTTTATTGCATAAACCTTGTACTGCTTATCAGTATCCGTTACAACTTTAATATTATGAAGATCATCTGAATTTATCATCGAAACCGGATTTAGCTTTACAATAACAGTATAAGAAGGATTTGATCCTAATTTATCATTTAATTGGAACTTGTCACAATAATAATATTCCAAACTAACAATTGAACGATTTTTTATATTACTTGCAAAATGTTCCTTTATTGCGAACTCAAGCCCCTGTGGTGGTTTGACCTTAGAACCATGCAATGGTTTAAGAATTCTATTGATATAAAAAAAAATTAATAGACCAATAAATAGTATCCCAAGAACTCCAAGGATAAAGTCCTTACGAAAAAAACGATTTTGATTTCTTATATTACTTTCTCCTTCTAGCAGACTCATCGTAATCTCCGTTTACTTTACTTTACTTCATGATACTTTTCTTAAGCCTTCGACCAAATCATCAATCTGCGCTTTCGTATTCGTTTCGGTTACGCAAACAAGAAAGTCGTTCGGGTAATCGTTGTAATGCCACGAGAGCGGCAGACCGCCGATGATTTCTTTTTCGACGCGGATTTTTTCCAGGATTTTATTGGCATTTTCCGGTGCGCGGACGACGAATTCGTTGAATGTCGGCGACGAAAAAGGAATCGAAAAGCCGTCAATTTCGCCGATCTGTCTTTTCGCGTAAGCGCACTTTTGGGCATTTTGCATCGCAACTTCCTGCAAGCCTTTTTTGCCCATTGTTTCCATATAAATCGTTGCCGCGAGTGCGATTAAGCCCTGATTCGTGCAGATGTTCGATGTCGCTTTGTCGCGTCTGATGTGCTGTTCGCGTGTCGCTAAAGTTAAAACAAAACCGCGATTTCCGTTTTTGTCGTAAGCGACACCGGCGAGCCGACCGGGCATCTGGCGCACGTATTTTTCTTTACACGCGAAAAGTCCGAGAAAAGGACCGCCGAAACTCAAGGGAATTCCGAAACTCTGACCTTCGGCGACGACAATATCCGCGCCGCACGCGCCCGGCGATTTCAGTAAACCGAACGAGATCGCTTCCGTTACAACAGCAATTAAAAGTGCGCCGACTTCGTGCGCTTTGTCCGCCAACATTTGCAAATCTTCGATGCAACCGAAAAAGTTCGGCGATTGAATGACCAGCGCGGCGGTTTTGTCGTCGAGTTTTGCTAAATCTTCGGCTAAAACTCTGCCGGTATCCGTATCGAAATGAACGGTTTCCATTGTCAGATCGCCGTGCTGCGTATAGGTTTTGGCAACTTCTAAGTATTCAGGATGAACGGTTTGCGCGATGATGATTTTATCGCGGCGCGTAACTCGCTGCGCCATTAAAAACGCTTCCGCCATCGAGGTCGAACCGTCATACATCGAGGCGTTTGCCACGTCCATTCCTGAAAGTTGCGCAACGAGCGTTTGAAACTCGAAAATATACTGCAAAGTGCCTTGCGTAATTTCGGGTTGATACGGCGTATAAGAAGTGAAAAATTCCGAGCGTTGAATTAAATGATCAACAATCGTCGGCGAAAAATGCGAATACGCGCCCGCGCCTAAAAACGAAGGTTTTCCGGCGGCAGTATTCCGTTTTGCCAGTCTTTCCATTTCCGCGATAACTTCGGGTTCGGCAAGCGGCTCGGTAACATTTAATGCACGACCCAGTTGAACGTCCCTGGGAATCGAACGGAAAAGTTCCTCCGCCGAATCGAGTCCGACGATCTTCAGCATCTCTTCGCGCTCTTCGGGCGAATTTGGTATATAACGCATATTTTTTTAATGGATAACGGATAATGGATAATGGATAATAACAAGATTTAATTATCCGTTATCCATTATCAATTATTCGTTTTTTACTCACTTTCAGAGAGGAATTCCTCGTATTCTTCCGACGAAAGCATTGCGTCGGTTTCGCCGGGTTTGCTCATTTTGACCTTGATCAGCCACGCTTGTCCGTACGGGTCTTCGTTGACCGATTCGGGCGTGTCGTTGAGTTCTTCATTGACTTCGACGACTTCACCGCTGACGGGCGTGAAAATTTCGGAAACGGCTTTCACCGATTCGACCGAACCGATCACTTCGTGCGCGTCAAATGCGTCGCCCGTCTTTGGAAGCTCGACATAGACGACATCGCCGAGCGCGTGCTGGGCGTAATCGGTAATGCCGATGGTCGCGATGCCGCCGTCAACTTCGACCCATTCGTGATCTTTGCTGTAATGTAAATTTTCCGGTATGTTGTTTGCCATAATTTTTGTTTTTACGTAAATATTGAATTACTTGATGGTTCTTCCGTTGCGTAGGATTCCAGAAATCCGCATCTGACGCAACGTAGAGTTTTTATCTGATAATTTTTTTTGTCGCTAATTTTTGTTCCGCCCCAAAATGATTTGACCGGCTTACCTTCGATCCAATTACTCGGCACGTTCACGTTAGAAGTGTGATCAACTATAAAGCCTTCTTCCATTTTCTCATTGCATTTGGGACAGTTGGTATTAGATTCATCCATAAAGACAGCTTTTTTACTTACTCCTTTTATAAAACGGTGTCGGCACAATTTCCGCCGCTAATTTTCTGCCTCTGACATCAATTTTAATCTCTTGACCGATGTTTGCAAACTCGGTGGAGACGAAAGCCAGACCGATATTTTTTTTCAAAAACGGCGCGGGACTTCCCGAAGTTACGTAACCGACTTTTTCATCATTGATATAAACTTCATAATCATCGCGGGCGATTCCGCGATCTTTCATTTCAAAGCCGACGAGCTGGCGTTTTAAGCCTTCTTCTTTCTGTTTGACGAGAAAATCGCGCCCGAGGAAATCTGTTTTCAATTTGCAAATCCAACCTAAATTAGCTTCAAGCGGCGTGATTTCGTCGGAAATTTCGTGTCCGTAGAGCGACATTGCCGATTCCAGTCTCAGCGTGTTTCGCGCCGCCAGACCGCATGGCAAAATACCGTTGTCGAATCCGTAATTTCCGGTTTCGAGCAGTTTATTCCAGATTTGTACGGCAAATTCCTTGTCGGCATAGATCTCGAAACCGTCTTCGCCCGTGTAGCCTGTTCGGGAAATTATCGCTTCCACGCCGTCAAAATTGCCGACCGTGAAGTGATAGTATTTAATTTCCTCTAATGCCGTATTAGTAAGTTTTTGCGCGATTTCGACCGCCGCCGGTCCTTGCACGGCGATCTGACAAAAATCCGCGCTGGCGTTGGTCAAAGTTATGCGTTCGTCGCCTTTGTGCGAAGTTATCCAATCCCAATCTTTTTCGGTTGTTCCGGCATTGACGACGAGCAGAAGTTTGTCGTGAAAAAAGCGGTAAACCAGCAGATCGTCAACGACCGTTCCGTCTTCGCGCGTAAAAGCCGAATAATGCGCTTGTCCGTCAACCAATTTTGTGACATCGTTAGTCGTCAAACGGTTGACGAAGGCAATCGCGTCTTCGCCTTCAACGAAGATTTCGCCCATATGCGAAACGTCGAAAAGACCCGCAACATTGCGTGTTCGGAGATGTTCTTCGATCACTCCCGCCGGATATTGAACAGGCATATCCCAACCGCCGAAGTCAACCATTTTGCCGCCTAAATTCCGATGAACTTCATTAAGCGGAGTTTTCTTTAATTCTTCCATAATTTTTTGCGATAACCGTTAAGAAAAAACTAACACTCTAAAGTTGCAAGCGTCAAGAATGGGTTGATTAGAAAATCTTTTTACTTTATGTCGCTCTGCTAATCTGACCTCAAAATCAATGAATGTTTTTGAATAATTTTCGGCGAGCAAATCAATTTGCATTTATGCTTAAATTCAAACAGCGAAAAAGCCGAAATAAAATGTAGCAAAAAAACAAATAATTTGGCATAATGTATGAGGTTTTATTTCGTATCCTTATTTAACCGTCTATATTGTAAACCCTATTTCTCACGGGCAAATCCTAATCAGATTAAAAAAGTCAACGCTTTGCTCACCGAAGTGCCAAGAAAATGAATTATCGAAATCTCCTCCAATTAAAAGTTTTACTTACTGCCGATAATAAGAATTGCCCCGAAATTCAAAGGTTATTTAATGAATTTCAGCACGATTTTTTTGATATCGAGTTGACGGATTCTTACGCCCGAACATTAAATGCCTTACAGTCGGACGAATATGATTTTTATATCGTAAATTACAGTTTTGAAAAAAAAAGCTTCTCCGAATTATTAAGCGAAATCAAAAAGGTAAAACAAACATCAAATGTCATTGTCTTGATTAATGCAGACGGAAAAGAATCGGCGATGAAAAAGTTAGACAAAACATCAATAAATTACCTGGTCAAAGAAGAAATCAGTGCCAAAAAACCGGAAGATTTATGTTCTAAAATTCTCCGTGATAATGCCGGACCCAAAAATGAAGCCGGTTATCAAAATCTGATCGAAAATCTGCCCGTGATGTTTTACTCCGTCGAACCCGAACCGCCGTATGCGCCTCTTTATATCAGTCCGGTATTTGAAAATTTCGGGTATCCTTTGGAAAAATGGCGCGAAACGAGCGATTTTTGGATGACTGTCGTGCATCCCGAAGACCTTGACCGAATCTTGCGGGAAACCGCAACCGCCATGAAAAATGATGAAAATACCGATTATGAGTATCGAATCATCAAGAAAGACGGCGAGATTTGCTGGATTCACGACCGGGGAAAATTTGTTAAAAGCGCGGACGGCAGACGAATCATCTGGCAAGGCGTGATGATTGACATCACCGAACAAAAACGCACCGAAAATCTCTTGCGCGAATCGGAAGCCCGCTACCGGCAAATGTTCGAGGGAAATCAATCAGTCAAACTGATTATTGATTCCGAAACTCTGGAAATCGTCAATGCCAATCCCGCCGCCTGCAAATTTTACGGTCACACGCCCGAAGAATTTAGAGCGAAAAAACTCTCTGAATTAAATATAGCTTCGGCGGAAGAAAGTTCCCGAAATATCGAAGATGCCCGCGAAGATCAGAAAAGTTATTTTATTGCCAGGCATCTGCTCTCTTCGGGCGAAGTGCGCGATGTCGAGATTTTCTCGAATTTGCTGGAAGTTCAAGGCAGAAAACTTTTTTATTCGATCGTCTATGACATTACCGAACGAAAGAAAGCGGAAGAAGCCCTGAAACTAAGCGAAGAACGCTATCGAACACTGTTTGAAAACGCCAACGATCTGGTTTATGTTCACGACTTGGAAGGAAATTATATTTCGGTAAATCGAGCCGGTGAACGTATTTTCGGCTACACTTACGAAGAATCCCTGGCATTGAATTTCAGACAAATAATCGCACCCGAAAGTGTGGAATATGCGCGGGAAATGATGGCGAAAAAAATTGCGGGCGAAAAAGAATCGGTTTATGAAATAGAATGCGTCGGGAAAAACAACAGAAGAGTTTTTCTGGAAATCAACAGCCGCCTGGTTTATAAAGACGGAAAACCTTTTGCCGTGCAGGGCATTGCCCGCGACATTACCGAACGCCGCCAAGCCGAAGAAGCCTTGAAATTAAGCGAAGAACGCTTTCGTGATTTGTTTGAAAACGCCAATGATTTGATCTACACGCACGATCTTCTGGGGAATTTTACCTCGCTTAATCGAACCGGCGAAGCAATTACGGGATATTCGCGCGAAGAAGCTTTGAAAATGAATATCTCACAAGTTGTTGCCCCCGAATACCTCGAACAGGCGCGGCAAATGATTAACAGTAAAATCGAAGGCGAACTGCCGACCTCTTACGAACTGGAAATTATCACCAAAAGTGGTGAGCGCGTAACGCTCGAATTAAGCACGCGGCTGATTTACAAAGATAACAAACCCGTAAATGTTCAGGGAATTGCCCGCAATATCACCGAACGCAAGCGAACCGAGGAGCAATTGCAGCGAAGCGCAATGTTCGATCCGCTGACCAATCTGCCGAACCGGACTCATTTTATGAAGGATTTGAGTTTAGCGGTCGAACGCGCCGAACTGGATAAAAACTACCGCTTTGCCGTTTTGTTTTTAGACCTCGACCGCTTCAAGGTGATCAATGACAGTCTCGGTCACGCCGTCGGCGATAAGTTATTGGTGACAATTGCCGAAAAACTCAAACTATGTGTGCGCCCCGATGATGTTATCGCGCGGCTCGGCGGCGACGAATTTACGATTTTGCTTTCGATCAAGGAAGACAGCGATGCCGTTCACGTGGCGGAAAGAATTCAGCAAAATTTATCCGTGCCGTTTAAGCTCGAAAACTACGAAGTTTTCACCTCAGCCAGCATCGGCATCATTATTTCCAACGAAATCCGCCGAACGCCCGAAGATGTTTTGCGCGATGCCGATGCCGCGATGTATCAGGCAAAGGAAACCGGAAAGGCGCGGTATGAGATTTTCGACCGCGAAATGCACGTCCGCAATATGAATCTTCTCCAGCTCGAAAACGATCTGCGGCGTGCCATCGAACGAAAGGAATTTGAAGTTTATTATCAGCCGATTGTCGAACTCGATAGCGGACAGCTGTGCGAACTTGAAGCTTTGATTCGCTGGAATCATCCCGAACACGGTCTGGTGATGCCCGATCAATTTATCTCCGTCGCCGAAGAAACCGGCTTGATTATTCCGATCGGCGAATGGATTTTGCGCGAAGCGTGCGGGCAGATAAAAATCTGGCAAAAAGAAATTCCGGCGGCAAAAAATCTCTCGATCAGCGTAAATCTTTCCGCTAAACAATTGATGCACCCGGCTTTAACTTCGCAGATAAGAAAAATTTTAAAGGAAACGAAACTCAAACCGGAATTCTTAAAATTGGAAGTTACGGAAAGTATGGTGATGGAGCATAGCGACATCGCCGGCGGAGTTCTCGATGATCTGCAGAATCTCGGCATCAGCCTCAGCACGGACGATTTCGGCACGGGTTATTCATCTTTGAGCTATCTGCATCAATTCCCGTTTGACCGCTTGAAAATTGACCGGAGTTTTATCTCAAAAATGGATTCGGAAGTAAAAAGCGAGGCAATCGTGCGGACGATTCTGCTGCTCGGACAAAACCTGGAAATCGAAGTTACCGCCGAAGGTATCGAAAACGAGCAACAATTATGGCAGCTTCGTTCACTCGGCTGCCGCCGCGGACAAGGTTATTTATACTCCAAACCCGTCAATGCCGTACTTGCCGCCGAATTATTAAATAAAGGTTTATTGATAAATATGAATTCGATAGAAGTGCCGTTCACCTTTCTCAATCACGCCAAAAACGAAGATGTAAATAATTAGCCGAAAAGCCGGGAGCGAGAGTCAACTTGCCTGCATGAGCGCGATAGCGCGAAAAGGTCTTTGATTGCAATAAACTTGATTTTATGCAAACGCTTTTTCGTCCTGCGGACTCAGGCAGGCAAGTTGACTCTCGCTCCCGGCGAAAACAACACCATTAACGCGGCTTGGCGTTTTTGACATATTTATCGAACCAACTGATTTGTTCAAAAAGCGTGTGTTCGATTGATTCCTTGCCCGCATAGCCGTGCGATTCGTGCGGCAGCATCACGAGTTTTGCCGTTCCGCCGTTGCCTTTGAGCGCGGCGAAAAGTCTTTCCGATTGAATCGGATAAGTTCCCGTATTGTTGTCGGCTTCACCGTGAATCAGCAAAACGGGTTCATTGATCTTATTGGCGTGGAAAAACGGCGAAACATCCGTATAAATCCGCGTTGCTTCCCAAAATGAGCGTTGCTCGTCCTGAAAACCGAACGGCGTTAATGTGCGGTTATATGCGCCCGAACGCGCGATTCCGGCGCGGAAAATATCCGAATGCGCCAAAAGATTTGCCGTCATAAACGCGCCGTAACTGTGTCCGCCGACTCCGACTCGTTCCGGGTCAACCACGCCCATTTCAACGCCTTTATCAATCGCGGCTTGCGCGGCATCAACGATTTGTTTAACGAACGTATCGTTTTTCGTTTCCGGCGGACCGACGACCGGCATCGCCGTTTCGTCTAAAACCGCATAGCCCTGCAAAACGAAATAAAGATGCGAATATCCGCCGATTGACGTAAAACGATTGGTCGAACCCGCAACCTGTCCGGCGGTCGAAGCGTCCGTAAAACTCTGCGGATACGCCCAAACGACCGTCGGAAGCCGCGTTCCTTCCTTGTAATTCGGCGGCAGATAAAGCGTGAACGAGAGATCAACGCCGTCGGCGCGTTTATATTTTACTAATTTCTTTGTAATGCCGCGCAATTGCGGAGTCGGATCGGTAAAATTCGTGATTTGACGCGGCGCGATTCTTTTGACCGTGTCGTTCAAAACCAAATTCGGCGGTGTCGAGAGACTTTCCTTGCGCGTGATAAACTGCGTTCCGTTATCATTCGTCAGCACGACAAAACTCTCGTATTCATCGGTTCCCGAACGGAAAACTTCATCGGTTTTCAGCGTGCTTAGATTCATCTTCCGCAAAAACGGTCGGTCGCCTTCGGGCGAAGCGCCTGCGCCGGTCAGGAAAATCTCGTCGCCGTTTTGCAAAATCACATTTCTGCCGTTTGCCAAGATTTTCGTAACGGGTTGACCGATGTCGTTATAACGGTCGCGGATATTGAGTTCTGAAATGAGTTTCGGTGTTGAATTTCCGCGATAATCCATCATAAAAATCCGGCGTTTCAGCGTGTCGCGGTCAAAATCGTAAAAGAGCATCATTCCGCCCGTTTCGCCGAACATTCTGCCCGAATAGCGTTGTTCGGTTTTGACGATTTCGCCCGGCTCAGCCGAAAAAGGCGCGGCGAGTTTCATCAATTTATCACGCGGCGTAACCTTTTTGCGCGGGTCGCCGCCGTCGAGTGCTTCCGCCCAAATAAGCGTCGCATTCTCGGTCGGAATCCAGTCGTGACCGCGCGGTTCGGTCTGAACGCCCTGAATCGGCAGATTGTCCAGAAGCGGAACTTTTGTCAGGGTTTTAACGGATTTGCCGCTCAAATCCCAAATTTCAACCGTTGTCGGAAAACGCGAATACGGGTAAAGATACGAAAAAGGTCTTTGTATTCTCGAAGTTAAAATGTATTTCCCGTCCGGCGAAACTTCCATTGTGTCAAAAGTTGCGGCTTGTCCGATTTCTCTGACACTACCGTCAACGCCGACGACCGCCAGCTGCGAAGCCGTAAAATATTCAAACAATTTTTCGTCGTTCGGCGAACTCAAAGTATCTTGAAAAGTCATCACCGCACCGGTTTTTCCGGCAGTTTCTTGAATATTCGGCGAATTCGGCACAACATCCGTGTAAGACGGCATCTCGCCGCGTGTTTTCGGCACCAGATTGACGATCAAAGACAGTTGATCGGGCATCCAATCGAAACCGCCCAGAGTCGTATTGACCTGAACATTTTTCAACTTTTTGGCTTTTGCCGTTGCAGTTTCGATAATCCAGAGTTCAACGCCCGACGGTGTAACATTTCCCGCGGCGATATATTTTCCGTCCGCGCTCCAATTCGGCGAAATAATTTTCGCGCCGGCGGGAAGCGCGACGGGCATTTCCTTGCCGTCATTAATGTTTTTCAGCGTCAGCTTAACAAAATAAAGTTGACGATGTTGGGCATTGGTGCGCGGATTTATCCGCAAACCGGCAAGCCGAAGCATCGGTTCAGCCATCTCGGAAACCGGCGGATAACGCAGCGGTTCGAGCAGCGCGATTTTATCACGCGCCGGAGAAACCGAAGTGATCGGCGTTGCCGGAGCATCTAAAACATCCTGAATTTCCTTCGGCGGTTTTTGATACTGCCCGAAAAGATTAAAAGATAAAGCGAAAAGTAGGAATAGCAAAAAGGAATTTTTTTTCATAATTTTGATTCTCAGATTTTTTTAAACCGCGAAATACGCTAAATACGCTAAAATTTATTTAATATTTTTCGCGTATTTCGCGTATTTCGCGGTTAATTTATCAGACATACATAAAAACCGTTACGGTGCAGGAAGCCTTTGCCGGACGGCGCACATCTGCACTTTCTTTAACCATATAAACGCGGATCGTATAAGTTCCGGGTTCGTTTAGTTCGTCGAGAAAATCGCCGATATTTTGAAATATAACTTTGCCTTTCGGATCAATAATATCAAAGGTCAGAGGCGCGTCTTCCGGCATTGGACTTAAACCGATGTCAACGGCGCGACCTTCGTTGATGCGAAACGTAAAATCAATGTATTGATCGCCGCGAAGCGTGCCTTTCGCCTGTCCGGCAACGCCGCGTCCGGCTTCGCCTTTCGACCATTTGAGCGGAATCCGCTGCTTTTTCTGCGCCGAAACTTCCGCAGCGGAAAGAATCAGCAGCAACAAAATCGCTAAAAACGACGATGCGTAAATTATTTTTTTCATATTTTTGTGTTTGAAATTATAGAAACATTCTATCAAAAGAATTTAAAAAACTATTCTTTAATTTTTACCACAGATAAACACGGATAAAAAAGGATGATTTCTTGATGCTGATTTTTTTTATAATCAAATAATAAATCAGTCTTCATCTGCGTTCATCCGTGGTTAATTGTTTTTTGTAATTCACGCTTTGAGACTTACTTTCTCAAAGACAACCGGTGTCCCGAAAGTTTTTCTAAAACGCGCAGATATTTTCGCGGAAAAAGTCTGTGAATATAATTTATCGCGATTGCATCTTTGCCGATCAAAATTCGTGTGTTTTCTTTTTTTATTCCGCTGATAATAACTTCGGCGGCGGTTTCGGGCGTGGTCAGCGCGACTTCGTCAAAAAAATTCGCACCCTGAGATTTATATTCTTCCGGCGTTTTTTCGCCGAGCCGCGAATTTCGCGCGATATTGGTTTTGATGCCGCCCGGATGAACCGCCGAAACGCAAATATTCGTGTCTT
>JBBRVS010000108.1:0-17823 GCA_038246645.1 Pyrinomonadales bacterium | reverse complement strand
GCTGACGATGCTCGCGGGAACTCTGGCAATTGCCGGAATTCCGATCTTTGCCGGATTTTTCTCGAAGGACGAAATTCTTTATAAAACCTTTGCCGCCGATAAATATTTTCCGAACGGACCGTTTCCCGGCAACGAGTTTTTGTGGGTTGTCGCGGTCATTACGGCAGTTTTAACGGCGATCTATATGACCCGAATGATGGTTATGACATTCTGGGGCGAAGAAAGATTTCACGCCGAACTGCCGGACGGCGAACATCAGACAGACGCGGCACACGCGGAAGAAAACGCTTTTGCACACGGCGACGCGGCTGATGCAATTGAACCGCACGATGACGCACACGCGCTTGCTCATCATTACGATGACGAACACGATGCGGCGCACGGCGACGATCACGACGATGAAGACGAACATCATCACGCGCTTCCGGCGGATTTCAAACCGCACGAATCGCCGTGGGTGATGACCGTTCCGCTGATCGTTCTGGCAATTCTTTCGACCTTCGGCGGTCTGGTCGGCGTTCCGTATGCGATCAGTTCCCTTTTCGGCGCGGGCGATGTCAATGTTTTTGAACATACGCTCGATCCGGTAATTTACAAAGCCGGAACTAAACCTGCGGCAACCGATCAACCCAAGGAAGCAAAACAGTTTTTTGCCGCCGAAAGCAGCGGTGGCGAACAAAAAGCACATTCGCCCGATGCAATCAGAACGGAACGGATTTTAGCGGTAGTTTCCATTGTTCTGGCGATTTTCGGAATTGCCATCGGATGGTTCTTTTTTATCAATAATCCATTGCGAAAAATGCCGAAGATTCTCGAACAAAAATGGCGAGTTGACGAATTTTACAATGGCTACATCGTTGATCCGATCACGAATCTTTCGCGTAAAGGTTTGTGGAAAGGTTTCGATGTCGGCGTAATTGACGGAATCGTCAACGGAATCGGCAGTTTTGTCGTCGCCATGGGTTCGTTGGCGAGAAGCGTTCAAGTCGGATTTGTTCGAAGTTACGCGGCGTTTATGCTGTTCGGTGCATTGATTGTCATCGGCTATTTTATTTATTTCGGATTTAAACTTATCAGTTAGCTCTTAGTCGTTCGTTTTTAGTCCTGTGCAAAATCAAAAGGCGAAGGACAAATGACAAAGGACAAATTATGGATTTCATACACGAAAATCTTTTAACGATTTTGATCTTGCTTCCGGCATTCGGCGCGATTGCCCTTGTCGGACACGCGATGTTTTGGAAAAATGACGCTCATCTGAAATGGGTTACGCTCTTCATTACGCTGGCGATATTTCTGGTTTCCCTACCGCTTGTTTTTGCGCGGGAGACGATTGCGGCGGGCGGTTTCTTTTTTGAAAAAAACATCCCGTGGATCAAAGCGATAAATACGAATTATCACGTCGGCGTTGACGGCATCAGTCTGTGGCTGGTGATCTTGACGACGTTTATTATGCCGATCGCCATTCTTTCAACCTGGAAATCGGTCGAAAAACGCCATGCGGCTTTTTACGCTTTTCTTTTGCTTTTGGAAAGCGCGATGATCGGCGTTTTTGTGTCTTTGGATTTACTCGTTTTTTATCTGTTTTTCGAAGCCTCGCTTGTTCCGATGTTTTTCCTGATCGGCATCTGGGGCGGCGAAAACCGGATTTATGCGGCGGTTAAGTTCTTTATTTTCACGGCGTTCGGCTCTTTGCTGATGCTCGTCGCGATCATTGGACTGTATTATCTGCATTTCGAAGCAACCGGCGTCGGCACATTTGATTATGTGACGCTCTTTAACTCGATAAAGGACGGAAGTTTGACGTTTTTAGGTGAAAACGGTCAAATTTCAACCGTCGGGATTCTTCTGTTCTGGGCTTTTGCTTTAGCGTTTGCGATCAAAGTTCCGATTTTTCCGCTGCACACGTGGCTGCCGGACGCGCACACGGAAGCTCCGACCGCCGGTTCGGTTATTTTGGCGGCGGTGCTTTTGAAAATGGGAACTTACGGACTTTTGCGGTTTAATTTCGGTCTGTTTCCCGAAGCGTCGCGCGAATATGCTTATGTCTTTATCATTCTGGCGGTGATCGGCATAATTTACGGCGCACTCGTTGCAATGGTTCAGCCCGATATAAAACGGCTCGTCGCTTATTCTTCGGTCGCGCATATGGGTTTTGTAATTTTGGGAATGTTTTCATTTACCGAAATGGGAATGCAGGGCGCGCTCTATCAAATGCTCAATCACGGAATCACGACCGGAGCGTTGTTTTTATTGGTCGGATTTATTTATGAAAGACGGCACACGCGGCTGATTACGGAATACGGCGGACTCGCCAATATAATGCCGGTTTATGCGACGATTTTCGTGATCACGACGATGGCTTCAATCGGCTTGCCGTTCTTGAACGGTTTTGTCGGCGAATTTCTGACAATGATCGGAATGTGGACTGCGCCGGAGATGGTCTTTACGCGTTCATTTTCAATCGGCGCGACGATGCTTGCCGGAACGGGCGTAATTTTCGCCGCCGTTTATATGCTGTGGATGGTTCAGCGCGTTTTCTTCGGAAAACTGACGAATCCGAAAAACAAGAAATTGCTTGATTTAACGCCGCGTGAACTCGGTCTGATCGCGCCGCTCGTCTTTTTAATGGTCTTTATGGGCGTTTATCCGAAACCGTTTTTGGACGCTTCGCAGAAAAGTATCATTACGGTTCAGGAAAGAGTTTTGCATCAGGCAGGCGGCAGCATTGAAAAAGCGGACAATCAGCAAACGCTAGCCAAATAATTATTTAAGTTTACAGATTTCATACTTCAAATGAACACAATGTTTTTAGCCAGTTTAGTTAATCCAAACGCCGACATTTCGGCGATTTTGCCCGAATTGATGCTGACCATTACAGGCGTAATCGTGATGCTTTACGACAGTTTTAATCCGAAACAAAGATACGTTTCGGGCGCGGTGTCATTAATCGGACTTGCATTTGCCGCGGTTTTGCTCGGTTTGATGTACGGTTCGCCGTCGTCGCCGAACGCCTGGAACGGAATGATCGTGACGGACGGTCTGCGGCTGAGTTTTTCGTTTGTCTTTCTGCTCGTTACCGCTTTTACGATCTTGATTTCGTCCGTTTGGATTGACCGCGAAAATGTTCCGGTCGGCGAATATCACACGCTTTTATTATTTGCGACGGTCGGAATGCTGTTTATGGCTTCGGGAAACGATCTGGTGATTATTTTTCTCGGACTCGAAACGCTTTCAATCGCCACATATGTTATGGCTGGATTGAGAAAATCCGACCTGCGTTCCAACGAAGCGGCGATGAAATATTTCATTCTCGGCTCGTTTGCCACCGGATTTTTGCTCTACGGAATGGCGCTGATCTACGGCGCGACCGGAACGACGAATATCACGGAAATCGCGCTCAGAATCGGCAATGCCAATTTCCCTGCCTTGCTTTTGATCGGTAGCGCGATGCTGATTATCGGTTTCGGATTTAAAATTGCGACAGTTCCGTTTCACGTCTGGACACCGGACGTTTATGAAGGTGCGCCGACACCGATTACCGGATTTATGGCGGCAGGACCGAAAGCCGCCGGATTTGCCGCCTTTATGCGCGTTTTCGTTATCGGTTTTCCGTTGATCGCCGGAGTTCAAGCGTCGGAACTTTTGCACGAAACCTGGATTACGGCTCTGGCGGTGATGGCGATGCTGACGATGACGGTCGGAAATATCGCGGCAATCGTACAAAACAACGTCAAACGAATGCTTGCTTATTCTTCGATTGCCCACTCCGGTTACGCGCTCGTCGGGTTTATCGGCGCGGGAATGGCGACCGGAATGATCAAACGCAACGAAGCAATCGCAGCGGTCGCGTTTTATATGCTGACTTATGCGGTAACGAATCTCGGGGCATTCGCAGTTGTGACGCTTCTGGCAATGAAAAATGACCGCCGCACTGAATTTGAAGATTACAACGGCATCGGTTTCAAATCTCCGATTCTCGCATTTTCGCTGTCGCTGTTTATGCTTTCGCTTTTAGGTATGCCGTTGACGGCAGGATTTATGGGCAAAATTCTGGTTTTCCGTCCCGCGCTCGAAGCCGGCAGCACGCTTTTAACCGTTTTGGTAATTGTTGCTGTCATAAATACGGCAATTTCGGCTTATTATTATCTGCGTCTGATTGTCGTGATGTTTTTCCGCGAACGCACGACCGAATGGATCGAACCGAAAATTCCGGCGGCAATTGCGGTTGCGCTTATTTTAACCGTTTTAGGCGTTTTCTATTTAGGGATTTTCAGTGAATCTCTGATTCAAAGATTTATGCAGATTCCGGGATAGATTTTAACTGGAGCGCAGGAAGCCTGTAAGAGCGCAACAAGCTCGAAAAAGACTTCGTTTGCAACAAGCTTGTTTTTATTCAATCGTTGTTCCGCCGCTTTCGCGGCGGTTGCAGGCAGATTGCCTTCGCTCCAAAAACAAAAGCTATTCAAAACATTTTCGGATGTGCTATTCTATAGACAGCCTCACGCGGCTAACCGCTTATGGAAATTGTTTCCGAAATCAAAGAAAAACTCGGTGAAGAGTGGCTTCCCTTTATTTATAAAGAAAAAGTGCGGACGCAGCGAACGCGGTCGCACCGGCTGGAAATTGCTAAACGAGAAAATCGGGCGATAATCCAGCACACTTTGCTCGGAGTCGAACTGA
The DNA here is from genome assembly GCA_038246645.1 of Pyrinomonadales bacterium. Classification (GTDB taxonomy): domain Bacteria; phylum Acidobacteriota; class Blastocatellia; order Pyrinomonadales; family Pyrinomonadaceae; genus JAHCHG01. The sequence continues at coordinate 13,143 of JBBRVS010000108.1, read as the reverse complement.
AAGTCGGAAACAAACGCTTTTCCTGTCCCGATCTGTCTACCGCTCGATATTTGCAGATTTTCGCCCGTTTCGGTTGTCAGGAAGTCGCCGTTCCGTATGATATTACGAAAATATCCACGCTCGCCGACCAACTCGAATCTTCGTGGCATAAAAGCCTGCTGCTTTTAGATGACGGTGCAAAAGACAAAACGGCTTCCGTCAAAGGTCGGATGCGTTCGGCTCTGCTCAAGGAAATGCGGCAGGAAATCGAAGAAATCGGCGCGGGTTCTTTGATGCCAGAATTTAAACAAAGCACTAAGCAGCGACAATAAATTTTGAAATTTACGAATTGGAAAAAGATTTAACATTCAATCATTTTCAATTTCCGAATTTCTGTTTTAAAATGCCTTAATTTTTTATTACAACTTTTGAAAACATTAATACAATCAAATAAATATGTTAGACGAAATGCCGGTATCATATAAATCGAAAACAAAGGAACTGACACTTCCCTTTCCTTATAATAAACGTCCTTTTTGCCGCTACGAACCGATTGAAAAAAAGGTTGATTTTGCCAAAGTTTTGATTATGAACAACCTTTTGCGCTATGAATCCGATGTGTCGGATTTAGCAAAAAGCGAATGGAATGACACGCTTGATTCAAAATTAAAATTCGAGCGGAAAATTTCGGCGATGGCATGTAATAATATCGCGCAAAACGTCGTGCGGCTCGTCAAACAGCCGAAAACGATGACCGTTCATTTATCGGAAGTCGCCGCCGCCGCGGAAAATTTTCGCCCCGATGCAATCGTGATGAGCGGCACACTTTCGGATTTTGATTATTACAACCCGGCGCAGCTTGAAAAATTTAAAGATTTTATTACGACAACAAAAATTCCCGTTCTCGCCATCTGCGGCGCACATCAACTGGTCGGCACGAGCTTCGGCTCACAACTTAAAACGCTCGATGATTTAAATCCTGCGGAAAAACGTGCCAACCGCATCGTCGAATATCAATATCGCTTTATCAAAATTACCGATACGTCCGATCCGATTTTCGCCGGAATTTCCAATGAAGACAGCGAAGAAGCGAGAGTTTGGCAGGATTACACGCTGGAAGACGATATTTTGCGCGTCTGGCAGAATCACGGACTTCAAGTTGAAGGCATTCCCGAAGGTTTCGAACTTTTGGCGACTTCATATCTTTGTAAAAATCAGATGATGGTTAAAAGACGCGAAGGTCAAATGATCTACGCGGTTCAGTTTCATCTGGAAAAATCTTTTGAAGACTGGTCAAAAAACCCGACGCGTTGGGAACACGTCAACGAATCACGTGATGGGCGGATTTTGTTTGAGAATTTTCTTAAATTAGCTCTCAAGCATAAAACGATTTAAAAATACAAAATCTACAGTTAAGTGAGCGGTCATTGACCGCGTATTTAGCACAAACGCAGTCAAAGACCGCTCACTCAACCTAAATTTTACAGTTGAGACAGCTTCTGGATTTCTTAATCAAAACATCTCTCCGGCACATTTTCCAGCGTATTTACAATCAGCATATCCACAACGGCGTTAAAATCATTTCCCGATTCTTCATAAACTTTTAATTGTTCATCGGCGGAAGTTCCGCGATCCAGAATCGTGTGAATATGTTCGATTTCCTTGCGCGAATCTAATTGATCTACAACATCATCAACAAATTCGAGCAGTTCGCGGATCAGATCCTTGACCGGAACTTCCTTTTGTTTGCCGAGATCGAGCAGCATTCCGTCCAAACCGTAACGCACCGCCCGCCATTTGTTTTCCTGAATCAGGCGGCGGTGATACAGGCGGAAACCGAGATTTTTTTCGATCAAAGTGTCAAGTTTGCAAACAATCGCCTGAAAAAGTGCGGCAACCGCAATCGTGTCGTCAACCCGCGTCGGAATATCGCAAATTCTGAATTCGAGCGTCGGGAAAAGTTGATGCGGACGAATATCCCACCAAATTTTCGTCGCGTCCTGCATACAATTCATTTTTACCAGAAGATCAACATAACTTTGATATTGCTGGGCAGATTCGAAATGATCGGGAATATCGGTGCGCGGAAATTTTTTAAAAACTTCCGAGCGGTAGCTTTTCAAGCCCGTGTTAAAGCCCAACCAAAAAGGCGAAGATGTCGTCATTGCCAAAACGTGCGGCAGAAAATAACGCGCGGCATTCATAATTTGAATCCGGCGTTCCAGAGTTTCAATCCCGACGTGAACGTGTACGCCGAAAATCAGCAGCGAACGCGCGACCATCTGGAGTTCCTGAATGAGTAATTTGTAGCGGTCGTGTTCAAAAATCGTCTGTTCCGACCATTTTGAAAAAGGGTGCGTCGAAGCGGCGACGATTTCCATTCCTTTTTTTCTGGCAAGATAGGAAATTATGCAGCGGAGTTTGGTAATATCTTCGCGGGCTTCCTGAATGTTTTTGCAAACCCCGGTGCCGACTTCAATCATAGATTGAATCATTTCGGGTTTGACCTTTTCGCCCAAGAGCAAAACGCCTTCTTCCAAAATCTCCGAAACGTGCGATTTTAATTCGCGTGTCTGCGGATCAACAATTTGAAATTCTTCCTCGATGCCAAGCGTGTATTTTTCAAACATATTTGATTTTTGTCCTCTGGTTTTTGCGCGAATAAAAAAACAACTTCGCGGTTAATTTTATTGTAAATTTAATTCGTTTTTTAACGCAGTTTCCTTCTCAGCGGTCAGATTTTGAAAACTGATACCGAAACCTCTGCCCGGTTCAAAATAGGCGACCACGCCGTTGAGGATCAAGTCTTTCCCGTCGCAGGTTACGCGCATCAAAAGATGTCCGCCGACTCTCAGCGCGGCGTTTGTTTTCAAAAATAACCCGCCCGTGCTGATGTCCGTCGTATTGGCAATTCCGGTCGCGTCGCCGCCTTCAAAATGCACGTCAACAATAAGTTTCTTACGGTCGTATTGCCGTCTGTCAAATACATCTGTTCCTTGGGATGAATCTTCAGGCATCTTTTAATTTCCTCGACTTTACTTAAAACTTTTTGATTTTTCTGATGAATTAAGTTACAAAAAACTGTTGTATTAAGTTAATTTAGCACAATTAAACCGTTTTGTGTTGAAATTATTTTGCGCCCTGTTTTGTTTTATTTCAAGCTCTTTAATTTACGGTTTCTCTGGCAATTTGCAGAAAAACCTTTGCCGCGTGTGACAGAACCGAATTGCGCCGGTAAATAAAATGAAGCTGTCTTTCGAGTTTTAATTCCTTGACCGACAACGCGAAAAGTTGTCCGCGATCAATCTCGCTCTGCGCCGTTAATTTCGGCACGAGCGCAACACCGACACCTTTTTCAACCAATTTTTTTATCGCTTCGAGCGAAGGCAATTCGGTCGAAATGTTGAGTTTTACCTGATATTTTTCAAACGCCGTGATGACCTGTTCGCGATACGGCGAAGGCGCATTGTGCGCGATAAATGTTTCGATTCCCAAATCCTTGATCGAAACCGCCGTTTTGCCCGCCAAACTATGCTGCGGCGAAACGACCAAAACCAATTCATCCGTAAAAACCGGAATTGATTTGACCGATTCATCCTTCGGCTTAAACGAAATAACGCCGAGTTCGACCTCGCGCGCCGTGATTTCCGTCGGAATCCGGCTGGCAACGCCGCGCCGCACCTCGACTTTAATTAACGGATGCCGCCGCGAAAATTCTTCGATTATCGGCAAAAGACAAAAAACCGTGTGTTCATTGGCGCTGATCGTAACTTTGCCGTGATGCAGATTTTTCAGTTCCTTAATTGCGGTATGGGCATTTTGCCGCAGATTCAGCATCTGCTTGGCATAATCGAGCAAAACTTCTCCGGCAAACGTCAATGTTCCGTCTTTCGATGATCGGTCAAAGAGTTTTTCGCCGACTTCCTTTTCAAGTCGCCGGATTGCCTGACTAACCGCCGGTTGCGTGCGATACAAAACATCAGCCGCCCGCGAAAAACTTTTTTCCCGCGCCACCGCGACCAAAACTTCCAATTGATTAATGTCCATTTATTTCTTATGTAAAGTTATATTTAAAATGATTAGGTCTTTTACACCAAAAACTCCCCTCCTGAGAAAAGGAGGGGTGCGCCTTTAGGCGCGGGGTGGTTGGTTCTCCTTCCCATTCCTGAACGGCGGGATGAATCAAACCACCCCGTCAGCCAAAAAACGGCTGCCACCCCTCCTTAGAAAAGAAGGGGAGTTTTTTGACCTAATCAGTTACGTTATATTTAAAATGAAGGTATTGCAATATCCGCACCCGGCAAATCATTAAATTTTGTTATTTTTCTTACCGAGCCATTAGATATTATTCTACTATAACAAATCATTTGCAAAAGATTGGCAAATTTAATCAAATAAATATATATTATCTTTTTATAAAAATAATAACCTTGACTTTTAGTTTTATACTTTTGTAACATTATGAATCAAGCCAATATGCCGCTGTTTTGTATAAGAAATTCCCGGAGAAAAAAAAGATGAATAAAATGATTAAAATATTTGACACGACCTTGCGCGACGGTGAGCAATCGCCGGGCTGTTCGATGAATTTGCCGGAAAAAATCAAGATGGCGCGTTAGCTCGAATCACTGGGCGTTGATATTATCGAAGCCGGCTTTCCGATTGCTTCGGAAGGTGATTTTCAGGCGGTCAAAGCAATTTCCGAAGAATGCCGCGAAACAAAGATCGCCGCCTTGTGCCGGACGACCGATCTCGACATTTTCCGCGCCGCCGAAGCATTAAAATCAGCAAAGCGTCCACGAATTCATACGTTTGTCGCGACAAGCGACATCCATCTCGAATATAAATTAAAAAAATCGCGCGAAGAAGTTTTGGAAATGACGCGGAGCGCCGTCCGCACGGCGAAAAACTACGCCGAAGATGTGGAATTTTCCGCCGAAGATGCGACGCGCAGCGATGTGGATTTTGTCTGCGAAGTTTTCAAAGTCGCCGTCGAAGAAGGCGCAACCGTTTTAAATGTTCCCGATACGGTCGGTTACACGCTTCCCGAGGAATATTCGAATTTAATCCGCACCGTCAAAGAAAGAGTTGTCGGCGACAAGAATATAACGATCAGCGTTCATTGCCACAATGATTTAGGACTGGCGGTTGCCAATTCGCTGGCGGCAATCGAAGCCGGCGCAAGACAGGTCGAATGCACGATCAACGGCATCGGCGAACGCGCCGGAAACGCTTCGCTCGAAGAATTTGTAATGGCTCTGATCGTCCGCGCCGACAAAATGCCGTTTACAAATAATATTAAAACACCGCAGCTTTACCCGACAAGTCAATTACTTTCATCAATTATCAGCTTCGGCGTGCAGCCGAACAAAGCGATTGTCGGGCGCAATGCCTTCGCGCACGAAGCCGGAATTCATCAGCACGGCGTTTTGAGCAATCCGCTTTGCTATGAGATTATGACACCGGAATCGGTCGGCGTGCCTTCAAACGACATCGTTCTCGGCAAACATTCCGGCAGACACGCACTTGTCGCGCGTTACACACAGCTCGGCTACGAATTTGAAACGCACGAATTAAACGAAATCTATCGAAGATTCACAAATTTAGCCGACAAGAAAAAGAACATTTACGATCAGGATTTGCTGGCGATTTTGCCGCCGCAAATGCCTGTAATGATGGCGGCATAAATTTTAATAGCCGCAAAAAAGCACATAATTCGCAAAAACAATTTTTGTGTCTTTTGCGCTTTTTTGCGGCACTAAATCTAAAAGTTTTTATGAAAATTACAGTTTTAGCCGGCGACGGCATCGGCGTTGAAGTATCGCGGGAAGCCGTCAAAGTTTTGCGCGAAGTTGCCGATATTTTCGGCTTGAAAATCGAAACCGATTCACAACTGATTGGCGGCGCGGCGATTCGCGAAAAAGGTTCGCCTTTGCCGGAAGAAACGCGGATTTCGTGTTTGGCTTCGGACGCTTGTTTGCTCGGCGCGGTCGGTTCGCCCGAATTTGATGATCTGCTGCCGGAAAAACGACCGGAAATCGGGCTTCTGAAGTTGCGGCAAATGCTCGGCGGTTTTGCCAATCTGCGTCCGTCAAAGGCGTTTCCCGCTCTGATTGATTCTGCGCCTTTGAAACAAGAGATTATTGAAGGAACAGACTTGTTGATCGTCCGCGAACTTCTCGGCGGACTTTATTTCGGTGAGCCGCGCGGAATTAATGAACGGGAAGCATTTAACACGATGCGTTATTCCGCTCATGAAGTCGAAAGAGTCGCGCGTGTCGCCTTTGAATCGGCGCGAAACCGCAAGCAAAAAGTTACATCGGTTGATAAAGCGAATGTTCTGGAAACCTCGCGTTTGTGGCGCAAAACGGTTGAAAAAGTTGCAGAGGAATTTCCCGGGATCGAACTCGAACATTTGTTTGTTGACGCGTGCGCGATGCATCTCGTCACGAATCCGACGCAATTTGACGTAATTTTAACCGAAAATCTGTTCGGCGATATTCTGTCGGACGAAGCGGCGGTTTTGACCGGAAGTTTGGGAATGCTCGCCTCGGCGACAATCGGCGGAAAAATTGATCTATTCGAGCCGGTTCACGGTTCTGCGCCCGATATTGCGGGAAAAAACATCGCCAATCCGCTCGGCGCAATCGCTTCGGTCGCGATGCTTTTTCGCCACACGGCAAAAAACACGGAAGCCGCCGAGGCAATCGAAAATGCGATTGACAGAGTTTTGGCGGAAGGCTTCCGCACGGCGGATATTTCAAACGATAAAAACAATTTTGCAAAAACCGACGAAATCGGCGATTTAGTTGCGAAATATGCGTCCGAATTCGCCAATACAAAATCAAATTCGCAGACAGTTTAATTTTTGAAGAATTTGGCTGAAAGCAGTTCTTAATGAATTGCCGTCTGCTTTAGCAGACGGATTATTTGATAATTATTCAAGTGGCTTTAGCCAAATTAAATAAACAAATTAATTATCCGAATTGCTTTAGCTAAAGCTGATAAGGAAATTTATAATTATTATTTGGCTAAAGCCTTTTTCTTGTTTGAAACTTTTTCCGTCAGCTAAAGCAGACGGCAATTCACCAAACAGAGTTTTTTAGAAACTCTACTTTACATTTATTGAAATGAAAACGCTTTACGACAAAATCTGGGAATCGCATATCGTTCACGCAGAAGCCGGAAAACCGGATTTAATCTATATTGACCTGCATCTGATTCACGAAGTTACGACGCCGCAGGCTTTTGAAGGGTTGCGGCTTAAAAATCGAAAAGTCCGCCGCCCTGATCTGACCTTTGGTACGCTCGATCACGCGATTCCGACGATCAATCGAAATCTTCCTTTTAATGATAAAATCGCCGAAAAACAAGTTGAAGCTCTGCGAAAAAACTGCGCCGAATTCGGCGTTAAACTTTTCGATCTTGACCGCATCGAGCAAGGAATCATCCACGTTTTCGCTCCCGAACAAGGACTTACGCAGCCCGGACAGACGATTGTCTGCGGCGATTCGCATACTTCGACGCACGGCGCGTTCGGTGCATTGGCGTTCGGCATCGGAACTTCGGAAGTCGAACACGTTCTCGCCACGCAGACTCTGCCGCAGAGAAAATCGAAAAATATGCTCGTCAAGGTCTTGGGCGAATTGAATTTCGGCGTGACGGCGAAAGACGTAATTCTTGCAATAATTAACGAAATCGGCACGGATGGCGCAACCGGATATGTCATTGAATACGCCGGACAGGCAATCGAAAATCTTTCGATGGAAGGAAGAATGACGGTTTGTAATATGTCAATCGAAGCCGGAGCGCGCGCCGGTCTGATCGCGCCGGACGAAAAAACTTTCGAATATTTGCGCGAAAAACCTTTTGCGCCGAAAAGCGACGACTGGAAAAAAGCGGTCGAAAATTGGCAAACGTTGAAAACCGACAAAGATGCAAAATTTGATAAAACAGTCGAGATTGACGCGGCAGAAATTGCGCCGTTTGTAACCTGGGGAACTTCGCCCGGAATGAGCGTTAAAGTTTCCGCCAAAATTCCCGATTTTGCGGACGCAAAAGACGAAAACGAGCGCAAATCCTTTGAACGGGCGTTTGAATATATGGATTTGCAGCCCGCGCAAAAAATCGAAGAAATTGAAATTAACCGCGCATTTATCGGCTCTTGCACCAATTCCCGCATCGAAGATCTGCGCGAAGCCGCCAAAGTTATTAAAGGTTATAAAATCAGCGAAAATGTCAGCGCGATGATCGTTCCCGGTTCGATGCAGATCAAAAAACAAGCGGAAGAAGAAGGTTTGGCGCAGATTTTTGTTGACGCGGGTTTTGAATGGCGCGACGCCGGCTGCTCGATGTGTCTGGCAATGAATGAAGATATTTTAAAGGACGGCGAAAGATGTGCTTCGACATCGAACCGCAATTTTGAAGGTCGCCAAGGTCGCGGCGGCAGAACGCATCTCGTTTCGCCTTCGATGGCGGCGGCGGCGGCAATCGCCGGACATTTTGTTGATGTCAGAAATTGGAAATTTAATGAATAGTTTGCAGAAAGTTTACAGAGTTGCAGGAAGTGGCAGAGTTTTCTTCTACTTTCTGCAACTTTCTGCAAACTTTCTGCAAACTTCCTGCAAACTTTTATGAAAAACTTTACAAAGCACCGCGGTCTCGTCGCGCCGCTGTATCAGGCGAATATAGATACCGATCAGATTATTCCGAAGCAGTTTTTGAAAAGCATCGAGCGCACGGGATTCGGGCAATTTTTGTTTTACGATTGGCGTTTTAATGCTGACGGAATGCCGAAAGCGGATTTTGTTTTGAATTTGCCAAAATATAAAAACGCTTCCGTTTTGCTTGCGGGCAAGAATTTCGGCTGCGGAAGCTCCCGCGAACACGCGCCTTGGAGCTTGGAAGATTTCGGTTTTCGCGTCGTCATCGCATCGGCTTTTGCAGATATTTTTTATAATAATTGCTTCAAAGTCGGAATTCTGCCGGTAATACTTGAAGAAGAAAAAGTCGCCGAACTCGTCAGCCGCGCCGAAGAAATCGAAAATTATCAATTAACCGTTGATTTGGAAAACTGCAAGATCAATGATTCAAATGGTTTTGAAACAACTTTTAATGTTGACGATTTTCGTCGCCATTGTCTATTAAATGGATTGGACGACATCGGTTTGACGCTTCAGCACGAAGAGAAAATCACAAAGTTTGAAGAAAATCGTCCGGCGTGGAGTTTTTAACTATTAAATCAAGTATCGCGGAGCGCGAAGTAACGCCGTCCGTCCCGGCGGCTGTCATGGTGGCTTCCAGCCGCCAATCTCCGGTGTGCGAGATGCACACCGGACAGCCAGCGGGACGTTGGCGGTACAATTTTGAAATAGCATTTTTTATTTTTGTGTTCTAATTTGAAGCAATAATTTCCGTGCTAAATCTATATTTTCTCCATTTTTAATCGCTATTCTGAATTCTCTTTCCGCTTCGGTCAACAATCCTTGAGATGCAAAAACTATCCCGCGAACGAGCGGAGATTTCGGCAAACTTTTATCTGAAAACTGCTCTGAAACTTTAAATTTTCCCGAAAAACTTTTCGACTCTGTTAAATTTACTGTTCGCACTTCCCAACTGTAAACTTTTCCGCGCTGCAAAACGGTTTTCGGTTTCCAGAGTGTTTTTGTTAATTCCTGACTTGTTTCAACAGAATTTCCATTTTCGTCAATGATTTCAACAATATATTTTTCGTTATTTGCCGCGAAATTTTGCCAACGAAATTGCGGCGAAACTTCACGAATCGCTTCATTTTTCGGATAAATCGAAGTTGAGATTTTATTCGAACCGCCGCGAAATTTCAGGTCTTGCCGAATTACCGATAAAAACGCCGGAAAAGTGATTTTTTTCGTCTGCAAAGTTTTTTGAACCGCAATACGCAAACTTTTCGGTAAATTATTAATTTCGGCAGAAATCTCTTTTTCGGATGAATTATTTGCCGACTTTTCAGATAACTTATTTTTTGTTAAATCTATCGGGTTTATAACATTTGAATTGCGATTTTCGATGTTTTGATTAAAAGATTCGGCAATCGTTTGGTTATTTTCGTTTGGAATAGTTTGAGTTTGAGCCGCTGGATTTTCGTTTTTTTCTTCGTTCGCAATGCTTGTGTTTTCGATATTATTTCTGCTTGAGTTTGCTGCAAACCAAATAATTGCGATAAGTCCGATAAAAATAAAAATCAGCGGCAAAACAGTTTTTGAGGTGAGGTTGTGAGAAATATGGTGCAGAAATTCGTTAATTTTACTGAAAAAATTTGTTGACGATTTTTTCTCCATTTCACGAAACCGCAGACTTTCCGAAAATTCGCGCAATTCGCGCAACTCAAACGCGCAATTGGCACAAATTTGCGTATGACTTTCGACAATTTCGCGTGTCGCTGAATCAGCTTCATTATCAACAAACGGCTGTAAATGCTCGTCGTAATCGAGATGAAAAACTTCACTTTCAGCTTCCGAAAAAAGCAAAACGCTGTCGGTTTCTTCGGAACCAGAAAAAGCCTGAACTGCATCGAAACATTCCGCACAATTTTCAAGATGCAAAATTATTCCGGTCATCTCAACAGCGGAAAGTTCCCGCGCCGCATATTTTTTTAATTTTTCCTTACTTGGATGTTCCATTTAAACTGTTTTTTTTTTCAGCTTTCCCCGAAAGCGGGATCAAAACTATTGCCTTCCGTTTCATTATTTGAATCGTTTTCTTCAGGTTTCCGTTGATCCTTAAAACTTTTTCGTTTCGGCTTGCCATCGAGCCGCCGCCGCAAATTCTCACGCGCTACTTTTCTCAGGTTCGAGACCTTTTTTGCCGTCAGCTTCATTCTTTCGGCAATTGCCTTATCGCCGAGCGGCAACATCGGAAGAAGACTCGCGAATTCCTCCAAACTCAGATCGAGTGCCGCGCAAATTTCCTTCATCGAAGCGATTTTTGCATTATAAAACATAAAAAGCATTTCCCGCCCGCGTTCGTCGCGCAGGTTTAGAAGCAGCGCAATGCGCTGATTGACGGGCAAAACCCGTATTTCCTGCCAGATATGTTCCAGTTCAAACCGCATTTCAAACACGTTCGGCTCCGTCCTTTTATTCAAAAAATCTTCATTCCGAAAACTTTCCAGCGAAACTTCCGGCAGATCATCAATCGCCCACAGCCGCGCCGTGATCGAAACAAGCATATTGAGCCCAAGTGCCGCCTCCGCCTTTTCAAGAATCTCGAACAATAAATCCGGCAAGTCGGCATTTCTAAAATCCACAACTTCCCGTTCGATCAGTTCAACCAGTTGATCGGGACCGGCTTCCCCGATTTTCCGATTGTTTCGCCGTAATCCGCAAAAACTTTCATTCTTTTCGCGCCAAATTTCTATTTCGTCGTTTTTTTCGACCGAATACCGGATCTTATTTTTCAAACTCTTCCAATTCGGCGCACGTTTATTAAAAAAAGCGTTCCAGCAATTAAAAGCGATCACCGAAACATATCTTTCAAAATCCCGAATTGCCACCCGATCAGCTGATTCGCGGATTTCCGCAAGTTTTTTAATCAGCATCCAACAACTTTCATTACGCAGATCCTCAAAATCCTGCTCCGATAAAAAAAAGCCGTTGTTTTCCGATTCCCGAAACTTTTTTTTCAAGGATTTTTCAATCACCGGAAGAGCGTGCTTTTCGATGAGCAAATCCAAAATTTTGGCACAAGTTTTCCCCGGCGGCGTTTCAAAATAAAGCCGCAACAAATCATCCGCCGTGAGTTTTGAATTTTCCGACATTTAAGATTCTGAAAACCGTTTACAAATTATTATATCTATTCAATTTCAAATCCTCTTCATTTTTCGCATTTTACAAAGTTTCCCCATTTATTATTAGGAAACTAAGAGTTTCTTTTTCGTTATTTTCAGGTGGAACGGAAATCCCACTCAACCTAAGCTGAACTTCCGACAAATTCCAAATTAGTAATATTATCCAAAAGCTGAAACGTCCGGGTAGTCGGCGTGAAGGATCGCCCTTTGGCGCGGACGGAAAGATTATAAGAATTTCCGGCTGTTTGCCGGCTGAATTTGAAATTGCCGAACTGATTTGTCATCACGGAAAATATTGCGCCGGTAGTAGTATTCTGCAAAGTCATAGTTGCGCGGGAAATTCCGCGATTTTCAGAATCTATAATGCGACCGGAAATATCATAATTTGAAGCAGAAACAGGATCGGATACCGTGATTCTTGATGCCATTGATGGTTCTCCTATGAAATAACAGGTTGCCCCTTTATAAATCTTCGAAGAAGTGACGTGCGGTCCCGGAACACTACTGCCAAACAAAGCAACAGATTGTCCTGGACGATTTGGATCAAATGTTTCAAATTGAATGCTCATTTTAAGTGGAACATTTGCCGGTAAGGATATATTTAGATTATCCCAACCGATTAGGTATTGACCAAAAACTTGGTTTTGATAAATTTCGGTTGTAATCGGAACAGTAGTGCTTCCAAAACTAGGAATGCCGATAGTGCCAAAACCGGCAAAAGGGGAGGAACAAAATGTTTGAATATTTTCGTTCCAGATACGAAAAAAAATCGGAAATGCAGCACTACCGAAACCTGACATATCAAGCGGTAGATAATTGCCTGCTGACGGTTCATAGTATGGTTCCATAACAAGTTCGATTCTTTGAAGTATTTTTGGTGAAGAAAGCGTTCCTTCCCAAAATGTCGGTGCAACAACGTCGCCGAATGAACTGCCCACGCAGGTATAAGCCCCACGACCAAGATGTCCCCAATTTGGAGCAGAACGAATTCCGTCGTGCAATACTTCGAGCGGCGGATTTGACGGAATCAATTTATCTTTTGGCGCGGCAAATAATTTACTGTTCGATAAAAGCGCGGGCACAACAAGCAGAGGCGCGGCGGATTTTAGAAAATTACGGCGGTTAATGTGTTTTGACATATATTTTAGTCCTTACCGATAAAATTTTTGTATTCTAAAACCTAAAGATGAAAAAAATCGCGGCACTCTACCATAAGCGAAAAATTATTTTGAAAAATTTTTGCTTTTATTACTCAGTTATGGCTAAATAGGCTTGAAAACTTACCAAAATGAACGAGATTTTTTTGTTTCGCATTTGTTTCGCATTTGAAATATCGTGGT
>JBBRVS010000107.1:0-18053 GCA_038246645.1 Pyrinomonadales bacterium | reverse complement strand
CGCGTATTGTAATTTTAAAAACTGATGTTACGCACGACTGGAGCGCGAGCGTCCCGCTTGCATGAGCGCGAGAGCGCGAAAAAGCGTTTGATTTCAATAATCTTGATTTTACTTGGAATGTTTGGCGCGTTCTTTCGGACTCATGCAAGCGGGGAAACGCCCCGCGCTCCAGTCATTTTTCTCTTTTTGCGTCGGCATCAGTTAATAAGCAAGTTTTATCGAATTAATTCCGCGCAAGATCGCTTTCTGGCGGCGAACGACGCGTTTCGGATTTTTCTTCGGATTAAAGACATTGAGCGGTGAAGGAATCATTGCCGAAAGATACGCGGCTTCGTTTGGGGTTAGGTTTGAGGCGGATTTTTTAAAGTAATGTCGCGAAGCGGCTTCCGCGCCGTAAATGCCGTCGCCCCATTCGATGACGTTCAGATAAATTTCCATAATTCTCTTTTTTGATAATTCGCGTTCGAGAAAATATGTAATTAAAGCCTCGCGTCCCTTTCGCAAAAAATTACGGTCTTCGCTCAAATATAGGTTTTTTGATAATTGCTGAGTAACGGTTGACGCGCCGCGTTTGAAGCTCGGCATCGGCGGAATCCAGCTGTTCGGATCGTAATCACCTTCGGCTTTCGCTTCCTTTTCGCCTTCTCTTTGCGCTTCTTCCCACGCTTTATTGATCGCATCCCAATCAAAACCGTCGTGTTCAAAGAAACGCGCATCTTCGCCCGCCAAAACAGCGCGGTGCAGATGCGGCGAAATCTGCTCGATCGGCATCCAAATTTGATATTTTTTTGCCTCCTTGCCCGCCGCACGCGCTTCGCTCAAACGATGTTCGATCATCGAAGTCGTCACGGGATTTTCCGCACGAAGTTTTGAAACGCTCGGAAAAGTGAAAAATTCATACGCCAGCCAAACGACAACCGCGCCGACGAAAACCAGAAAGATAACTTTTGTCCAATACCACATAATTTAACGGAAAACGGAAAACGGAAAATGAAAAATCATCAAATTTGAAATTAAGTTACTCGTAGATTTCTACGAAAAGAACTCTTTTAAGTTCTTTGAAAGATTATTACATAAGTGATAATGATGTAAAAAATTATTTTTCATTTTCCGTTTTCCGTTTTCAATTTGCAGTGCCGATCATATTTCCGACGATCTTGCCCGAACTCATCACGCCCGGAAGCCCCGCGCCGGGATGCGTTCCCGCGCCGACCAAGTATAAATTCGGAATATCTTCGCTGACGTTATGCGGACGCAGCCACGCCGATTGAAAAAGCGTCGGTTCGACGCCGAACGCATTGCCCAAATAGCTGTTCAAAGTGTCTTGAAAATGAAGCGGATCAATGTGCGTTTCGCTGATAATATGTTTCCGCAGATCGGGCATATAGTGCTTTTCGAGATATTCGTAAATCTTTTGTTTATAGCCTTCAGCCGCTGTTTTCCAGTCGGTTTTTCCTTCGAGATTCGGCACGGGCGACAAGACATACCAGCAATCACAGCCTTCCGGCGCAAGACTCGGATCGGTCGCCGTCGGGCGATGAAGATAGAGCGAAAAATCGTCCGCCAGAGTTTTATCCACAAATATCTCGTCCAGAAGACCTTTGTAGCGATTTCCTAAAATAATCTCGTGATGCGCCATATTTTCGTATTTTTTGTCAGTTCCGAAATAGATCACGAACAGAGACATCGAATACGTCATTTTTTTAACTTTTGCGTCCGAGTATTTTTTGCGATATTTCGCCGGAATCAAATCGAGATAAGTTCTTGCCACATCTGAATTTGCGACGACCGCATCGGCTTCGATGATTTCGCCCGAAGCGATTTTCACGCCTTTTGCTTTGCCTGTTTTTTCGTCAATCAAAATTTCGGAGACTTCTGCTTCGAGAAAAACTTCGCCGCCGATGTCCATAAAACATATCCCGAAACCTTTAATTAACGCACCCGTTCCGCCCATCGCAAACCACACGCCGAATTTTTGCTCGAGTTCGTGAATCATCGAATAGATCGAGGTCGAAGTAAAAGGATTGCCGCCGATCAGAAGCGGATGAAAAGAAAAGGCTTCGCGCAGTTTTTCATTTTTGAAATATTTCGACGCAAATTGATAGACCGATTTGTCCGAGCGCAATTTGATCATTTCGGGAACGACCTTGACCATATCCCAAATCTTTGTAAATGGCTGGTCAATCAATTCAAAACCGACGCGGTAAATCTCGCCTAAATCTTTGGAAAGTTTTTTATAACCCTCAACACCGTCCGCGTCAATTTTGCGGATTTCGCTTAAAAGCCTTTCGCGGTCGTCGTTGTAATGAAAAACCGTGCCGTCTTCCCAGCGAATATTATAGAAAGGATCGAGTTTGACGAGTTTGACGTAATCTGCGGTCTTTTTGCCCGCCGCTTCAAAGATCTCGTCAATCAGCCACGGCGCGGTAATTATCGTCGGACCGCCGTCAAACTTAAAACCGTCTTGTTCATAAACATACGCCCGACCGCCGAGTTTGTCGCGCTTTTCAACGATGGTTACCTCGTGTCCCTGCCCCTGCAGACGAATCGCACACGATAATCCGCCGAATCCCGAACCAATCACAACTATTTTCATTTTTTGTTAAACCTTTTTTCTTTTTAATTATACCTTTTCTAACAGATTAGAAAGTCGTGAAAAAAAGAGCAAACAGGGTTTTGATTTTCCTTAATTCAGGCAAATTTCATAAAAAAAGGCGGAATGAAATCCGCCCGCATAGTAAAATTGAAATCTTCGACTCTTTTTTTCACTACAATCAAATTATAGAAGAACAAAGATCAATCGGTAAATCAGGATCAGCTCTTATATCGTTGAAATAGATCCTCTTTTCCTGAATGAAAAACCAATTCAACTGGTGGATTGTATAAAAGTCTCCCGACTCGACAGCGATGTTAGGTTTTCCCATAACATTACTCACTCGTCCGTCAACCCGGCAAAATGAGTATCCCGTGTCATTGACCGAACGTTGAAAGTTTTTGATGGCTTTGAACGTTTTATTTCCGAACAATCCATCCGTTTCCAGAACTTTCTTTCCCGCGCATTTGTTGATTAGATATTGGACCAACATTACATCGTCCTTAATATTATAATTTCCCCAACCGACACTTTCCGTAATTGCCCAATAATGATTAGATGCGGGTGCATAAAAATCTATTGATTCGTAACTTGCCTCTGCTTTATAAGCCATAATAATTTCTCCTTAATTTGTAAATAATTGTTTTTTTTTGAGCGGAAAGACTAATCTTCCCGCCTTCTCCGACAAAAAATGTTTGTTAATTCTAAAAATTTCCGATTTTAATCAGCCGCCTGTTTATTTCGGATCAATGCATATCATCCGAAACGAGTTGTTCTCGTTCTTTTTTCTCTTTTTCGTCAATTTCCGAATCGGGCAAAAGCAAAGCCCGGACGATTCGCAACCGGACGTATAGACGAATTTCCGGTCGCTCGAATTTGTTCGCCAGAGCGACGGTGCGCTCAAAATCGGCGCGTCCCAGTTTTTTGATCAAATCAAAGAAATTCGGAATATACATCAGAACCTGTTTGTTCATCGTATTAAACGGCAATTCCTCCGCTTCGACCGAACCGCCGCCGTAAAATTCGTCCACCTTGATTCCGGAAGTGATGTAATCGTTCGTTTGTCCGATGGAATTTTCGACCATCGTAAAAGCGTTTTCCTTTAGCTCCGCCGACATTTCATCGCGTTTATCAGCGGGCGGTGTCGTTTGTTGCGCCGCAGCGGTTGTTTGAAAAACCAGCCCGAAGACAAGTAACAAAGCGAATGGTTTATAAAAATTCATAGAATCCTCCAAAAAAAATAAAAAAATAAATGCGCTTGAAATTAAATTATATGACCGGCGCGCTTTTCAACCGGCTGACGGCTTGCCTCTTTCATTGTCTGCGCGAGCAAGCCGTAAACCGCCGCCCACGCGTCCTTTGTTTTGGCGGTAAATTCCCGGCTCAGAGCCTTTTCGAGCGTCCACAAAAGTGCTTCGCCGACCGAATCGTAATCGCGGTCTTCAACTCCGTAACCGGCGTGCCGCTTGCCTAACGCCCGCACTTGCGGGATAAGTTCATCAATGTGCTCCAAACTTTTGACCGCATACGCGATAATCTGCATCAGCTTTTGCCCTTGCTCTTTCATATCACCTTTGAAAAGCCAGCGCAGTTTCGGGTCGAGATCAAACAGTTTGGCGTAAAACAAAGCGGCTGCCTGTTCCGAGATCGGTTCGATTTTTTCGAAGCTCTTCTGGACTAAATTTATTTGTTCGCCCGTCATAAAAAATAAACCTCTGATTTCCTAAAAAATTTGCAGTCTCTCTTTACTTCCTTCGTTTTCCTTTTTCAAGACTGCCTCGACAAACTAAGGCGAAACAAAACGGAAAAAACTATCATCGCGGTAAAAATATTTTTAGTTTTTTTTTATTTATGCTAAATTTGAGGACGTAACCCGTTATTTTTTCAATGAGTGCCCCTGAAACGGAAAATTTGACCGAACTGCTGATGACTTGGAGCGACGGTGATGAACTTGCGCTCGAACGACTCGCGCCGCTCGTACACGCCGAACTGCACCGGCTCGCCCGCAAATATATGAGCCGCGAGCGCGAAAACCACGTCCTGCAAACTTCCGCCTTGATTAACGAAGCGTATCTTAGATTGATTGATTGGAAAGCCGTCAAATGGCAGAATCGCGCCCATTTTTTCGGTGCCGCGTCGAGTATGATGCGCCGCATTCTGGTTGATTTCGCCCGCCGCCGTCCGCGTGTCGAAAACGACAAAGATGCCGAGCATATTCTGCTCGATGAGGCTTTGACCGTTTCAAACGAAAAAGACGCGGATTTGATCGCGCTGGACGAAGCCCTGCAATCGCTCGCTCAATTTGACGAACGCCGGGCGCGAATCGTCGAACTGCGCTTTTTCGGCGGATTGACGGTCGAAGAAACGGCGGAAATCTTAAAAATTTCTCCGATTACCGTCATGCGCGAATGGAAAAAAGCCCGGGCGTGGCTTTATTGCGAACTGAGCGGCGATTAATTTTTTTTTAACGTAAAGACGCAAAGACGCGAAGGCACAAAGATTTTTTTATATTTTTATCCTTGGCGTCTTGTCTGTGCTTGTATCTTAAATAAATCGTTAAAATCTTGTGAAAACGGAACGATGGAAACAAATTGATGAGCTTTTTGATGCCGTTTTGGATTTGTCCGAACCGGAGAGAGAGGCGTTTTTGTCTGAAAAATGCGGCGGCGACGATGAACTGAAAACCCGAGTGCTGACGCTTTTAAAGGCGGAGGCGACCGCTGATTTTATGGAAAACTCGGCGATGGGAATTGTCGCCAGAAATCTGGCAGACGAGCAAACCATCGTCATTGACCGGCAGTTTATCGGGCGGACGCTCGGAACATTTCGGATCGAGCGGCAAATCGGCGCGGGCGGAATGGGCGAAGTTTATCTGGCGACGGATGAAAAGCTCAAACGCAATATCGCGCTCAAAATCCTGCCTCCCGAATATACTTCGCACGACGAACGCGTTCAGCGGTTCGAACTCGAAGCCCGCGCGATCTCCGCGCTTAATCATCCGAACATCGTCACCATTCACGACATCGGAAACATTGACGGTATCAATTACATCGCCACCGAATACGTCGAAGGCAAAACCTTGCGCGAGTTGATTGATGAAAAACCCGGACTCGCCGCGATTCTGCCGATTATGATGCAGGTATGCGACGCGCTCGCCGTCGCGCACGGCGCGGGAATCATTCACCGCGACATCAAGCCCGAAAACATTATGCTGCGTCCCGACGGCTATGTGAAAATTCTCGATTTCGGTCTGGTAAAACTGAGTGAAACCGAAACGCAGACGATAAATAATTTTACCAAAACCGCGAAAGGCATCATCATCGGCACGCCTGCCTATATGTCGCCCGAACAAGTAACGGACAGCAATGTTGACCACCGCACCGATCTGTGGAGCGTCGGTGTCGTTCTTTACGAGCTTTTAACGGGAACGAATCCATATAAAAAAGAAACGCGCCAGGCAACATTTCAAGCGATTCTGCTCGATGAACCGATGCTTGCCTCGACGCTAAACCCGGAAGTTTCGGGCGAACTTGACCGCATTTTATATAAAGCTCTCGAAAAAGACCCGGATGTCAGTTATCAAACCGCCGCGGATCTGCGCGCCGATCTCAAGCGCGTCAAACGCGAAGTTGATTCATCGGCATCCAGAAGCAGAGACAATTCTTTAACGCGAAGAGGCAACGCGAATCGGGCGCGAAGAAATTCGTTAATTTTCGCCTGTTTTTTATTACCTTTAATGATCGGCGCGGGAATCTGGTATTTCGCCTTTTATAAAAATCAGCCGGAAGCGATTGATTGGGCAAAAGCGACGACCGTGCCGCTCACCGACCAACCGGGAACGGAAATTTTCCCGTCGCTCGCGCCGGACGGAAAATCATTTGTTTTCACGGCAAGATCCGAACGCGGCGATTACGATTTATTTTTGCAGCACGTCGGCGACAAACGCGCCCGCAATATCACGGAAGATTCGACCGACGATGACACACAACCCGCCTTTTCGCCCGACGGCGAGCGGATTGCCTTTCATTCGGAGCGCAGTGCGTCCAGCGGAATTTATGTGATGAGCGCAGGCGGCGATAACGTGCGGCGCGTTTCCGATTTCGGTTTCCATCCTTCGTGGTCGCCCGACGGAAAAGAGATCGTCGTCAGTACTTGGGGAAACGAATTACCCGATGTGCGTAAAGGATTGCCGATCGAACTGTGGATCATCAACGTCGAAACGGGAGCGAAACGCTTTTTGATCGGAACGGACGCGATGCAGCCGGCGTGGTCGCCCGACGGAAAATATATCGCCTTCTGGTTTTACCCGCCGAGCGTCGGGAGGCGCGACATCGGCATCGTTCCGGTCGAGGGCGGTCAGCCGACGGTCATCACCAAAGACGGCACGACGAACTGGAATCCGGTCTGGTCGCCGGACGGAAACTTTCTATATTTCGCATCAGACCGCGGCGGCAATATGAGATTCTGGCGCGTTGCCTTTAATGAAGGTAAAATTACAACCGAACCGGAAGCCGTCGTCACGCCTTCGAAATACAGCCGTCATCTGGCTTTTTCGCGCGACGGCTCGCGTCTTATTTTCGTTTCAACCGACCACAGATCGAACATTCAGGCGGTTGAATTCGATCCGAAAACGGAAAAGACGGTCGGCGAACCCTTTTGGATCACGCGCGGCGACCGCCGAATCTCGCGCCCCGAACTTTCGCCCGACGGCACCAGGTTTGTTTTTTATCTTTCGCGCCAAACGCAGGACGATATTGTCATCGTCAACCGCGACGGCACGAATCAGCGCGATTTGACAAATGACGCGGCTTTCGACCGCTATCCGCGCTGGTCGCCCGACGGCAAACGCATCGCCTTTGCGTCAGACCGGAGCGGCGTTTACGAAATCTGGACGATTGATGCGGACGGCACTAATTTGCGGCAACTTACTTTTACGGGAAAAGAAGGCACATCGTTTCCGATCTGGTCGCCGGACGGAAAACGCATCTTGTATCGCAGCACACCGCAAACCTATATTATTGACTCGAAAAAAGATTGGGCGGAGCAAACGCCGACGACTGTTGACGACCACAACTCGACCGGGAAGCGAATCGTCGATCTGGGATTGGTCCCCCGACGGCACACGACTGGCGGGCAGTTTCAGCGGCACACCGATGCAAGCGGGATTTTATTCATTTACGGCAAACCGCTTTGATCCGGTCGGGAATATGCAAAATTTTCCTGCCTGGCTGCCCGACAGCCGCCGACTTATCTGGGGTTTTGAAAACCGCCTTTTCATCGCCGATGCCGACACGAAAAAAACTCGCGAACTCGATATCCGACCGACCGAAGACATCCAGGATGTCGGCATCAGCCGCGACGGTCGCCTGATTTATTACACACTTTATACAAGCGAATCCGATATTTGGCTTTTAGATCACTCCGACAATGGACAAAGATAAGCGCGTGAGCAAAGGAAAGATAAAAAGAAACTGCACAAACAAAAAAAAAGAACTTACAGAAAAAAATCTGCAAATCCTTATTGTGTCTGGAATAAAATGGTCGGGGCGAGATGATTTGAACATCCGACCTCACCGTCCCGAACGGTGCGCTCTACCAGGCTGAGCCACGCCCCGACAAACTAAGTTACTGAGTTTAAGTTAATGATTCGTTTAAGTCAACTCTTTAACGCTTCAAAACGAATTACTGTTTAACCTTTTACCTTTTACTTTTTACTTTTTCAAGGATGCGTCATTTCTTCGGCTTTGACCAGTTCATCGAATTTTTCGCCGTCTAAAATGCCGAGTTCGATTGCCGATTCGCGCAGATTAATGCCTTTTTTATGCGCGTTTTTGGCAATTTTTGAAGCGTTATCGTAACCGATATGCTGATTAAGAGCCGTTACGAGCATTAACGAATCATTCAAATATTGGTCAATTTGTTCGCGGTTGAGCTGGATTCCGCTGACGCAGAATTCGACGAATCCTTTTGAAGCGTCTTTTAATAATCTGACCGAGTGCAGAAAATTATGAATCATCACGGGTTTAAAAACATTAAGCTCGAAATTCCCCTGCGAACCGGCAAAACCGATTGCCGCATCATTTCCCAAAACCTGCGCGGCAACCATCGTTATCGCCTCGCTTTGCGTCGGATTAACTTTGCCCGGCATAATCGAACTTCCCGGTTCGTTTTCCGGCAAAACGAGTTCGCCGATTCCGCAGCGCGGACCCGACGCAAGCCAGCGAATATCGTTGGCAATTTTCATCAGACTTGCGGCGAGAGTTTTGAGTGCGCCGGAAGCGAAAACGATTTCATCGTGCGCCGAAAGCGCGGCAAATTTATTTGGATGAGATTTAAATGGCAAACCGGTTAATTCGGCGATTTTTGACGCGGCGCGTTCCGCAAATTCGGGATGCGAATTCAAGCCCGTTCCAACCGCAGTTCCGCCGATGGCGAGATCGTAAAGTCCTTCTAAAGTTATCTTCAAACGCTCGACATCGCGTTCGACCAGATTTGCCCAACCGCCGAATTCCTGCCCGACTGTCAGCGGCGTTGCGTCCTGCAAATGCGTTCTGCCGATCTTCACAACGTCGTTAAATTCTTCGGCTTTCGCATTTATCGCATCTGCCAGATTTTGAATTTCGGGAATCAGCGCGTTCATTTGCTCGGCGGCGGCAATATACATCGCGGTCGGAAATGTGTCGTTCGAGCTTTGCGATTTATTGACATCATCATTCGGATGAACCGGTTTTTTCGAACCCAGCGTCCCGCCCGCCAGTTCGATGGCGCGGTTTGAGATGACTTCGTTGGCGTTCATATTCGTCTGCGTTCCCGAACCCGTCTGCCAGACTCGAAGCGGAAAATGCGCGTCCAATTTGCCTGCGATAACTTCGTCCGCCGCGCGTGTAATCAAATCCTTTTTGTCTTCGGACAATTTGCCGAGATCGAAATTCGTGATCGCGCAAGCCTTTTTCAAAACGCCGAGCGCACGAATCATCTCGCGCGGCATCACATCAAAACCGATGTTAAAATGATGCAGACTGCGTTCGGTCTGCGCTCCCCAATATTTATCCGATTCGACCGCAATTTCGCCCATCGAATCCGTTTCGATTCTCGTTTCCGAATCTTGTTTCATTGCTTCTGACATTTTTATAGAATATTCCTTTTTGATAAAGTTTTGATTAAAAATTATTTTAACCGAAAATGCGCCGAAAAAAAATTTGACAAATTTTATAAATAGAATTTACGCTAAAATCAAGTTTTTTTTCACTTATCTTTAAACGCCGAAATTTATGGAAAACGTCAAACTTCTCTTTCAAATCTATTTTCGCCCCGCGCATTCGATGAGCGAGATTCTCGATAAAGGCAGTTTTGTTTTTGCGGCGGCGGCGGTCTTGATCGTTTCGTTTGCTTTTTATGCGACCGTAAATTCAAAACTAAACACGAGTTACGCGATTCCGCAGTTTTATGATTTTTACAATCCGGTTTTTGCGGACGCGGACGAATACACGCCCGAAATGGAAGCCGCTTACAAGAAAGCGGAAACCGCATACAAACAAGCATTGGTGCAGCGTCCGAAAATTCCCGTTATCGGCGATGCGTTTTTTACGTTTTTCTCGTTCGGCTCGTATTTTTTTCTGCCGCTTTTAACGCTTTCGTTTTTTTACGTTCCGGCTTTGATCTTATTGATGAGCATTTTCGGCGGCGCGGGAAATTTCGGCGTGGTTTTGCGGCGCGACTGCAGCGCACTTGCCGTCTGCACGCTTGTTGCCTGGGCGGCGGCGCATCTGCCGTTTGCATTTTTGGGAATTTTGCTTTTTTCGGTGCAGGTTTCGCCCGCGATTTATTTCGGTTTTTGGCTGGCAAGCAGTCTGCTTTTCGGCGTTTTTATGATCTTCGCGCTGCGAACGGTTTTCGGCGCAAATTACGGAACTGCCGTTTTAATTGTCGCCGCCGCGTGGCTGGCGATAAGTTTGGGAAATTTTATTTTCGGGTTTGTGTCGCTTTGGCTTTTTTCGCCGTTTTTATTTATCACACTGGTTTTCGCGGTTCTCTATTTCGGCGGTTTTTTAGGCGGCGAAGTGCGCGGACTCGGCGATTCTTTTCGTCAACGGCAGAATTTCAAACGCTTTCTGCATAATGCGACCGTCAATCCGAACGATGCCGACGCACACGTTCAATTGGGGCTGATCTATCTGCAAAGACGGCAGGACGCGCAGGCACAGACGCATTTTGAACAGGCATTTGCCATTGACGCGGAAGAAATTGACGCAAATTTTGAACTCGGCAAATTAGCCCGCAAGCGCGGCGATCTGCAAAAAGCTCTGGATCATTTTTCGACGGTAATTTCTCAAAACGACAAATACGCTTTAAGCGAAATCTGGCGCGAGATCGGCGCGACTTATCTCGAAGCGGAAATGTTTAATGAAGCGAAAGACGCGCTGGAAAAATTCGTCGAACGCCGTCCGGTTGATCCCGAAGGTTTGTATTATCTCGGCAAAGTTTATCAAGCGCAAAACGAACCGGAACGGGCGCGTGAAATGTTTGAGCAAGCGATTGAATCGGCGCGAAGTTCGCCCGCTTTCCGCCGCCGCCAATTGCGCTATTGGAGCAATTTAGCAGAAAAAGAATTATAAATTCAGGAAGAAAATTATCTAATGTTCTTTGAAAAATAAATGCCGTAAAACGTTAGACAGGCTGTCAGACAGGTCTAAACAGACTAACAGTCTGTTTTACGCTTTTTATTTTGCGGCTTTATTTTTTCAAAGAACATTAGATAATTTTTAATACTGATAATATATTTGGCTTCGATTTTATCAATTGATTACTAATTTGGATAGTGAACAAAAAGTAATGCTGAAAGTTTTTTGCTCCGTCGGAGCAATCGTAAATAGCCCCGCGATTTACAAAGTGTCCCTGCGGGACTTAATTTTCAAAGCATTACTTTTAGTTCACTACCCTAATTTTTATCAAATTAAAAATCTGTGTTCACTGTAGTTAAGAAATGAGTTCAAGATGTAGTAAATTGGACTTAACGGAGAATGACAGCTTGATTCTTTGGAAACCGCCACAGAGCAGAATGCGTCATTCTGCCGGCAGGCTGATCTCGAACAGTTTGATTTTCTGCCAGACTTTTATCACAGTTGCTCGGTGGTTAAAAATAGTATGAAACACGTTTCCATACTCGTTCCCGAATCGGCGGTTTTAGCGGCGATTGATGATCCGCGCCACGTTTTTTCGGCGGTTAATGATTTTGCCCGAAGTGCGGGAAACCTTCCGGTTTTCGACATAAAATTCGTCGGTTTGAGCGAAGAGGTCAAACTCCACAACAACGCGTTTTCGGTTCACACCGATCTTTTGATTGATAAAGTAAAAAGGACCGATCTGATCTTTGTTCCGGCTTTTTACGGCGATACGAATGAATTTTTGGAAACGAATAAGGATTTTATTGCATGGATTTTGAAGCAATACGAAAAAGGCGCGGAAATTGCGAGTTTGTGCGTCGGCGCGTTTATGCTGGCGAAAACCGGTCTGCTTGAAGGCAAAAAATGTTCGACGCACTGGCGCGCGGCGGAAGAATTCAAGCAGATGTTCCCGGAAGTTGACCTGCAAATCAACCGAATTATCACCGAAGAAGACGGAATCTACACGAGCGGCGGCGCGACTTCGTATTTTAATTTACTGATCTATCTGGTCGAGAAATACACGAACCGCGAAATGGCGATCAAAACCGCGAAAGTTTTTGCGATAGACATCAAACGCGAAAATCAGACGCAGTTTATAATATTCAAAGGTCAAAACAATCACGCCGACGAGGAAATAAAAAAGGCGCAGGAATTTATCGAAGAAAACTTTCAGACGCGCATCACGACCGACGAGCTTTCCGGCAAATTCGCCATCAGCCGCCGCAATTTCGAACGAAGATTCAAGAAGGCGACGAGCAACACCGTCAACGAATACGTCCAAAGAGTAAAAATCGAAGCCGCCCAAAAAACTCTGGAAACGAGCCGCAAAAATATCACCGAAGTAATGCTCGATGTCGGCTACACGGACACCAAGTCATTTCGCGGAACATTTAAGAAAATCACCGGAATGACTCCGTTTGATTACCGGAATAAATATAATAAAGAAGTTTGAAATTTCAGTCTTTTTCAGTTTTCAGTTTGACGATTTCTTCAACGAGTTTCGGATACATTTTTTGAAGTTTCGCGCCGCCTTTCCGCTCTCTGTTCATTATTCGTTCACTTGAATCATAATGCATAACATCCGGGAACATTTCCGCTACTGCATCGCTTATTTCAGAATCTTCTTCGTTTTCATGATTTACCGAATAGGCTTCATCAGCAACATAGAGCAAGCCTTCCGCCCAGGTATCTGCAATATCAAAACCATATTTTCCGCTGACAAAGGCGTTAATATCTTTTGATATATCATCGAAAAATTCTTTTCCTTGAAGCAAAATCCAGCATCGAAAGTAAATAAACCCGTCCCCGGAAAGATAATCGTCGAAAATGATTTGTCCTTTTTCTTTCTTGAAATCACATTCTAAAATTACGGCAAGTTCGGCAAGTTCGGCGGTATAAAGTTTATGCAGATTTTGCTGTAAATATTTTTCAAATAAGATAAGTTTTTGCTTGCTGTTTCCCGATAATAATTCGGTCAGATTCTCCAGATGCTCATCAATGTCATATTCGCTCCAATGCGAATTTTTATGTTTGTTGGATTTATCAATCGGATTCCAAAAAAACAGTTTTTCCGCTTCTTCGTCCGTCATCTCAATTTTTTCAGGAATATCTTCGCTTTCTTTGATTTCAAAATATCCTCTGCTAACTTTTGATAAAATCAATTTCTTCGTTTCGGTTTCGCATTCCTTCGCCGTTAAAAAAACTTTTACAACTTCTCTTCCAGGCGTATTAATTTTTCCGAAAGTTACTATTTGAGTCATTCCTTCTGTTTCGATATTCCAAAACTTATTGGACATTCCGACCTGATTTACGAAATATTTTTTCATTAATTATTCTCAGCTATTCCAAAATTTCAAACTATTACAACAGGAATCCCGGCAAGCGTCGAAGAAACGTGGCGAATATGGTTGAGATTTTTCCAGTGGCGTTCAAAATTTGCTCTCTGCCGCGCAGTTTCTTCATCGCTTGCCGTTTCCGGATTAAAACGGTCTAAAACATTATTCATCGGAACATTGCCGAAAACGGTTACGCCGAAATTTCCGATTAAATAAATGACCGCTGCCGCGAGCAAAAGAGCAAAATGCGGCGAATTATTATAATGAAGCGCGGTTGAAATTATCAGAAAAAGCGGCGCACCGAAAAAGGCTGTGAAGAAAACCGGATTTTGAATCGCCCGATTCGTCGCCGGCATTACAGACACAAATTCCCCGTCTGAAAGCCGCACAAACCCGGGCATCACCGAACACGACCACGCATAAAAAAGCCCCGCCATCAGCGCGGTCAGCGTTGCCGCAGTTACCAAAATTATGTCCAAAATATTCATCTTGCAATTTCAGAATAATTTATTTTTTCTAAATATCCGAAGCGTTCCACTCGATCTTCACGCCGGAAATCTTCTGCTTCACGATCTTCTCGTTTTTGTGAACCCGAAAACCGATTTTCTTGTAAAAACCGAGCGGTGATCGGTAAATTTCGCCGTTTGCTTTCGCTGAATCATCATTGTCAATCACCCAGCCGAAAAGCCTTTTTTCCGCTGTTTTCAGCGCATCGAGCAGTTTTATGCCGAAGCCTTTTCCCTGAATTTTCCCGTCAACGATTATCGCAAACCATTTGGCATCATCGCGCACAAAGATCATCGCCCAACCGACAATTTTGCCTTTTTCATCAAACAGTAAAAAATGCTTTTTATCGCCGAGATTATTCAAATATTCGTCAAAAGACAAAATTCCCGAATGTGCAATACTCAGAGGATATTCGGCGTTCCACATTTCGATAATTCGCGATTTTTGCGCGTTTGAAAGGTCGTTTTGTTCGACGATTTTCATTTTTTCGGCTCAACGAATCCGGCTGTAATCGTAATCGTCTTTGATATGATTGATAAAATATCTTCCTTGTGAATCGGCGTTCATTAAATCGTCGTAAACTTCTTTTTCGACATCGTAATATTCGTAAATTCCGCCGTGATTAAATTCGACTTCGAGAATTTGCTTCTTCTCATCATATCCGACAGAAGCGAGCATTGATGAATCAACATCCGTTCTTTTCATAATTTTTGTCCTCTTAAAATCAATTGTATTTCATTCCATAACCGATTTTTCTCACCGTTTCTCTGAATTTTTTCTCGTCCGCCGCGAAAATCGCCAGAGATTTTTTGCCGATTCGCTGACATAATTTTTTCGTGTGCGGATTTGCGGCGATTTCGTCGGCGATTTTTGCGGTCTCGCATTCGATAATTTTTGCCGTTCCTTTAACGGTCAAAGCGGCGGCGCGTTTTTCCGTATCGCGCAGAAAACCTTCGACCGTTTCGGGCAAAAACTGTTCTTCGCGTTTCTGCAAAAATTCGCGCAAGGCTTCGATTTGCTGCCCGTTTTCGAGCGCGTTGATCGTTTTTTCGCGGCTCAAACGCCAAAGATTCATATCTTCTTTTTCGGCAAAATTTTCCAGAAAAAGTTCTTCGCCGCCGTCCAGAGCCGCGCCGACGACTTTGATGTTCAGATTCGGCAAAATCGAAAAAGAGCTTTTCACGGCGACTTCCGGGAGTTCGTAATTTTTATCCAAATCGAAACAGAACGCGCCGAGATTGTTGATTCTGATAAATTTCAAACCGTCGTAACGACTCAAAAAATCCAGATCGTCCGTTCCCCAAAGTTCGCCGTAATCGTGCCGCGCGTTGAACGGCGGAATATATGCGACATCAATAAGTCCGAGCGTCGCGCAGTATTCGAATAAAACCGCCAAAATATAACGCCCCTGAAAGATAAACCATTTATCGAAATTCGAGCCGTATTCGTAGCCGAGACTGCCGTAACCGCTTTCGGAAATATACAAATTCCATTCATCGCGGGCGACCGTAAAATCGAAATTCAGCCGGACGCAGCGGAAAAATTCTTCGATGGAAATCCATTCGCCGACCGGACAAAGTTGAAACGAATTGGCAATTTCTTCGCGGCGCGGTTTGATTCCGGTCAGATTCGTTTTGCCTTTTCGCTTTTGTCCTTTTATTTCGTCAACGCGGTTGAACTCGTCCAAAAGAGTCGTTTTCAGCCAGCTTTGCCACAATGTTTTGATAATTTCGTGCGCCGGTTTGTTAAGAATTTTGCGTCCTTCATTTGACAGAGCAAGTTTTTTCGCCGAAATATTCGTCAATTTCGAAGCCTGCAAGATCATCGCCCAGGCGAAACCTTTGATCGCGCCGATGTTTGGATAAAACCTTTTATCTTCTTTGATTTCGTAAAAATCACCGTTCGATAAAACCGCCGTGATTTCCTCGACGGATTTTGCCGAGGGAAAAAAAGTTTTGTCGCTGACGGCGATTTTCTTTTCCTCGACGAGCCGCAAAACCGACCAAAAATCCTGCATCGCTCCGGTTTCGGTCGCGCGAACCTTCAAAGGCGTGTTTTGCGCCGATTTCTTTTGCCAATCGTGAAATTCAACCGCTTGCGTTTCGGGCAAATCTTCGACCGTTTTTATAAAAAATCCGCGCGGCTTGGGAACAAACGGTTTGAGACTTAAGGCTAAATCCTTCGGAATAAATTCGCCGTAATCATCCGAAAAAATGAAAAGACGCAAAAGCGTCGGTTCGGATTCATATTTGCCCGATTTTATCTTAAACTGCGGCGCGCTTTTATATTTCATCGCAAAACGCCCGTTGTCGTATTCGTTATTTTGATGATAAACCGCTTCGGCGACGGCTTTTTGCTGTAACGAATCGAGACTCAAAAAAATTTTCGCCGCTTTCTGCGGATTTTGCAGAAGCGGTCGGATTTCGGCGATCGCGTCAGTTTTCTTGCGCGATTTAGGTTTTAAATCCAATTTTTTCGCTAAAACTTTAATGATCTCATACGACGCATCTTCGAGTGCCGCATCAATTCGCGCCCGCGCTTCTTTGCTTTTTCTTTTCCAATACATTTTTCTAAAAATCTTCGGTAACGACCGCTTTCAAAAATTCGCCGTTTGCGCCGATCACCGCTTTAATAAGTTCGCCTTCATCAAATATGTCCGAATCAAAAAAGACATCCGCACTCAAATCATCGAAAATCTCGATAGAGCCGAGTTTTAATTCTTTTTCGATAATGTTTGCGACAATCCTTCGCTCGCGTTTTTTAGGAGAAATTCTGTTGTTATTCTCGATTATCTCGCGCATCGCCCGATGCCGGATTTGAGAAATTTCGCCGATAAGCCGCTCGTAAGTTTGATGAGTATTTCTCACCGCCAAAAAATCCAGAGGAGTTTCGGCATAAACGCATATTTGAAATTCCTCGTTCGGAACATTTTCGATAAATGAAATCCAGCAAAATGTTTCGTCATCCCAATTCATTTCACCGTAAATTTTATCCCGCAAAGTCGCCATAATTTATTCGATTCTAACCTTTGTTTACAAAAAAATCTCCCGGCAAATGCTCGCCGTAAACCGGACAAGCCGTAATATCTTCGTCGCGTTAAATACGGAAAAACTTCAAGAATTTCCTGTTCGCTCATTCCCGACGCGAGATATTCCAACACATCATAAACCGTCATCCGCACTGGCGCGAGTACAAGACTTTCCGCCGCGTTTATTCGGTTCGATGGTAATAATGTCTTTGTAACTCATAAATATTATTTTCAGTTATAGAATTCGCCTCGATTTGCAATGCGAATAATTGTAACTTCAAGCAAGTTATCGTCAATCGTATAACCGACGCGCCAATCGCCGACGCGGATTCACCACACGCCTTTTTCGCTTAAAATCTTGCGGCAACCAACGGGACGCGGTTCTTCGGCTAAATCCATAATTGCCTTAACAACGCGATTTTTATTTGAGCGGTCGAGTTTTTTGATGTCTTTTTCGGCGCGTTTGAGGATGGAGATTTTATACATCTATCTCACCGTCGTTTCGCATTTCCTCTAAAAACTCGTTAAAATCGCGTTTCGGTTCGTCTTTGCTTTCCCGCGCAACTTCGCCGAAATGCAAATCTTCAAGCATTTCCTCGTAATCTTCAATCGGCACGATCACCGCCGTTTTATGACCTGCGGCATCGGTTATATATTGAACATTTTGCATAATTAACGATTTTAACCTCTCTGCTAAATAAATAACAATTTTCTCTCTCAATCAGTCGTCATCTGCATTCCGCGAATACAAGGTTTTCCGCCGCGTTTGTTCGGTTCGATGGTGATAAT
This sequence comes from Pyrinomonadales bacterium, assembly GCA_038246645.1. GTDB lineage: Bacteria > Acidobacteriota > Blastocatellia > Pyrinomonadales > Pyrinomonadaceae > JAHCHG01. The sequence goes on along the minus strand of JBBRVS010000107.1, from coordinate 137 downwards.
GTCTTTGTAATTCATCTGTTTATTTTGCCATTTGATCGTCCAAAATGAAATATTTTTTTATGTCTTCAATAACTTCTTTCGTAATGCCTTCAACATTCTCTAATTCCTCAAAAGGCTTTCTTGAACTAAAAAATGTT
>JBBRVS010000106.1:0-18438 GCA_038246645.1 Pyrinomonadales bacterium | reverse complement strand
TTATCCGTTATCCATTGATTTTACCTTTGCCTTTTTGGTTGTGCGTCTTTATACTTATAGACTGATAAATTGAGCTTGTTTAAGGGAGAAAATTTTTGCAGCCAAAAGTTCATCAGGGATTATTAAACGCTTCGGGATTTCGCTTTGCGATTGTCGCGGCGCGTTGGAATGATTTTTTGACATCGAAATTGATCGAAGGTGCTGTGGACGCGCTCGAAAGATTGGGCGCGGACGAGGATTCGGTCGAGGTTTTCAAAGTTCCGGGTTCATTCGAACTTCCGCTGACGACCCTTAAAGTCGCGTCAAGCGGAAAGTTTGACGCGGTTATCTGCATCGGCACGGTAATTCGCGGCGAAACTCCGCATTTTGAATATGTCGCGGGCGAAGCCACAAAAGGAGTTTCAAACGCGTCAATGCAAACAGGCGTTCCGTGTCTCTACGGAATTATTACGGCTGACACGCTCGAACAAGCAATTAACAGAACCGGCGTAAAAGCCGGAAACAAAGGGTTTGAAGCCGCAATGTCGGCGGTCGAACTCGTAAATTTATATAAAGGCATGGACGGCGGAAGCGAATCTTCTGAAAACAAAAAGAAGGCTTTTCCGCACGTCGTTTGAAAATCAAGGATTATGGGAACACGGCGTAAAGCACGCGAATGCGCTTTGCAGATGCTTTTTGCGGCGGATGTTGCGAAAACCACCGGAAGTGCTTTGACACGAAACTATTGGAACGAACTCGGCGATCCTGAATTGGACGATCCGACTCGTGAATTTGCCAACAATTTGGCTACGGGAACGCTGCGCGAGATTGAAAAGATTGACGAAAAAATTCGCACGCGCGCCGAGCATTGGCGCATTCCGCGAATGGCGGTCGTTGATCGAAACGTCTTGCGTCTGGCGGTTTACGAGTTTTTATTCGAGGAAACGCCGCACACGGTCGTCATCAACGAGGCTCTGGAAATCGCCCGCAGATTTTCAACCTACGAGGCAACGCAGTTTATCAACGGCATTCTCGACGCGATCAAACACGATCTGGAAAAAGAAGCCGTAAAAAAAAATAATAAAACCGATAATGAAAACCTGAACGAAAAAACTCACGCTTCATCGCTTTAACCTCCTAAACCCCTTGAAATCAACAAAAAGCGTTTTGAAAAATGAAAGACTTTCGCCAACATTTTCTAACCGAATCCATCGAAAAATTGCAAAATTTGATCGCGGATTTGGAAAACAAAGAAAATCTGTCGGAAGCGGAAAAGTGCGCGCTTTTTCGCGACCTTCACACGATTAAAGGAACTTCGCAAACCTTCGGCTTAAATGTTTCAAGCCGGCTGGCGCATAATCTCGAAGATCTTCTGGGCGCAAAAGTTCAGGATAAAAATTTTAATCAAATTCTGCTCGAAGGAATCGGATTTTTAAGGAAATCATTTGAACAAAACGATTTTGAAATTCCCGAAGAATTTATTGAAAAGCTGAAAAAACTCGCGCCTACGGAAAATCATTCGCCAGACTTCAAACAAATTATCGCCAAACTGCCGCCGGAAATTTCCGCTAATTTATCTTCGCCGGAAAAATCTTCGCTCTGTGCGGAACTTCAAAAAGGCAAAAACCTATTCGGCGCGGAAATCGGTTTTCAGCCCGCAAATTTTTCCGCCGGATTTAAGGATTTCCGGGAAATTTTAACAAATTCGGGCGTGATTATCGCCGCTTTTCCAAGCGCGAAATTTACCGAAGCCGGCAAGATCGGTTTTCAGATTCTGTTTGCAAGTTTTGAACATTCTGCGAAAATAAGTGAAATTATTGAAAAATTCTCCGCTCAAATCATCTTTGACACTTCGCCGGAAATTTTCGCGTTCGATCTGCCGGGCGTTCTGGCGCAAACGGTTTCGCACGGCAAAACGGTCGCCGAATCGCTCGGAAAATCGGTCGAATTTGAAGTTTCCGCCGGAAATTTTAAGGTTTCCGAAAAAAGTCTTCAACTGCTCTTCGACGCGCTTGTGCATCTGACGCGCAACGCAGTTGATCACGCTTTTGAAACAAGCGGAAAAATCAAAATTGAGTTAAAATCAAAGGAAACCGGTTTGTTTCTGAAATTTTCCGATGACGGGTGCGGCATAGATTTAGAAAAAATTCGCGAAAAAGCCGGCAAAAAAAATCTGTTTAAAGAAAATTTCACTAATGAAGCAACGCTTCATCTGATTTTTCAATCCGAATTTTCAACCGCGCCCGAAATCACGAAAATTTCCGGTCGCGGAGTCGGGCTTGACGCGGTGAAAACGGCGGTCGAAGCCGCAAACGGAAACATAAAAGTTAAAAGCAAATTAAACAAAGGAACGATCTTCGAGATATTTCTGCCGAATGAATAGTAAAAAAAGAAAAAAGACCGGAGCGCAAGCGGCTCGCTTGCATGAGCGCGATAGCGCGAAAAAGCCTCTATTTTCAATAAATTTGATTTGGTTTCAAACGCCATTCCGCCGCTACCGCGACGGTGCAAGCGAGCGGCTTGCGCTCCGGTCTTTTTTTATCGTGTTTATTTTTCTTTTAAGTTTCCATTCAAATATTCCCGCGCAGGATTTGCCCGACAAAATTCGCGGCTACAAAGTTCACAAAGCCAAAATCGCCGTCAAAACCGAGCGCGAAAAGAACGAAAATTCAAAAGACAAAGACAAAAACGAAGCGTTTGTAAAAATTAACGACCCGGAAGTTTTCGATGTTTCGCTGACCGGAATCACATTCGAACTCGAAGCCGAATTATCTTCAATCGAGCAGAGCGGAACGGTTGATTTTCTGACCTTTCACGATTTCCGCGTCAACGGTTTAAGAGTTTCGGTCGAAGAATATAATGAATCATTTGATTTTAAGAAAAACGAGACGGTAATTTTGCTGAAATCATTCAAAATTTTTCTCGGCACAGGTCAGGCTCTGAGCGGTGCGCTCAAGGAAATCAAGGATTCAAAAAAAGAATGGCGCGTTACGGGCAGAGTTTTCGTGTTCGGGCAATTTAAGAAATCATTCTTAAAATTCAAACGCGTCGTCCCCATAGATATTGATATTTTGATCAAAAATCCTCTGAAAAATTACACCGAAACCGACGAAACAAAAGAAAAAACGGACACCGAAAATTGATGTCCGCGTTTCTTGTTAAAAATGGTAATGCCCCCGGCACGACTTGAACGTGCGACCCACAGCTTAGCGTACCTCACTTGGTTTCCCAAGCCACATTTTCCTAAGAAAATGGTTGAAAGTCTGGACTATATCTTAGACATTTCAGTCTGAGTGCGTGTAGTCTCTACGCAATAAGATGACCGTGCTGATTTAGCATTTTATTTTTATTCATCATTTCAGTTCGTGCATCGTAAAGAAGTTTCCCTTTTTGTCCGGCAAGATTAGCGAATTCCAAAACGAGTTTGGCTTGTTCCGCTTTACCGACAAAATATGGAAGCGTCAATTCGATGAGTCGCTGCAAAGATGAATAATTTTGGATTTTCACTCGCATCACTCTGCGTCCTCGTTGATGACCGTTTTTCGGGTCTTGATAAATATACTTGATCTCAAGAGCATCAAGTATTTCTCGACAACGATTCAGCAGTAAGCAATTTGAGTTAGTAATCGTTAGGTTTGCCGATATTGAAGGATTTATTGAACCGTTACCGCGATTATTGGTAAAAATACAAAAACATCCCTCGCCATCTATTATTCCGGCTAACCAGGCTAAATCAATATTCTGCACCGTCATATTACTTTGCTCGGTGTTGTCATAGAAATCTTTCGATTCCCTTAGATATTCACCGATATAGCACTCTCCACTATGCAAGTTACTTATTCCCCGCACAGGCTCCTTATTTAAAGGCTGTTGCTCTATCCAACTGAGCTACGGGAGCATATTCAAAAAGCAATTTTAGATGTTAGCGATTACGGCGGTTGAAGTCAAATTAGCGAAAAACTTTCCACCGGAAAACCGCGCAGATTCCTGCGATCAAAGGCACCAAAAAAAAAGCAAAATCAGATAAACTTCCCCCTTTAAATGAAAATTTAAGCCGTTTCATTTTCCTGCTCACGAACGACACGCATCATTTGTTCAAAAACTTCGGATAAATCGAGTTCGCTCGTATCAATGACGACCGAATCTTCGCTGATTAAAAGCGGCGAATCGGCGCGGGAAACGTCGCGTTCGTCGCGCTCTCTTATCTCGGCGAAGGTTTGTTCAAAGGAAACGGCACGCATTTTTTCTAAATCTTCATCATAGCGGCGACGCGCCCGCGCTTCGGGTTTGGCGGTCAGGAAAAATTTTATATCGGCGTTCGGAAAAACGACCGTGCCGATGTCGCGCCCGTCGAGAACCGCGCCGGTTTCGGCATTATTTCCGAGATTTCGCTGTTTTTCGACCAAAATTTTTCGAACTTCCGAAACGGTCGAAACAATCGAAGCTGCCTGTCCGATTTCATTTGTGAGGATTTGGGCGGTTACGTCTTCGCCGTTTAATTTTATCAGCAGCGCGTCCGGTTCGCCGATCAATTGAATATCGGATTTTGCGGCGATTTCCGCGATTTTCGCGCTGTCTTCAAGGCTCGCGCCGATTTCAATAACCGCCAGCCCGACCGCGCGGTACATTGCGCCCGTGTCGAGATAGAGCAGATTCAACTGTTTGGCTAACATCTTACCGAGCGTAGATTTCCCCGCGCCCGAAGGTCCGTCAATGGCAATTATCATTTTTGTCCGTTGTCAGTGTCCGTTGTCGGTTGCTGATTGGCAATTAACTTCGGGCAAATGACAAAGTTTGTAAAGTTTTTCAAAATCTTTCCGAGAAAATTTGTTTCGATATTTATTCTACTCAAAATGTTCGGTTTAACAAAAATCAGCCGCAAGATTTTTTGTCTTGCGGCTGATGGTTTCTGTCCTCTGTATGAAATTGCGGTTAAGCCGAGCGGTCTTTGACCGCGAAACCCTGAAATTGCTGCTGGCAACGCGGTCAAAGACCGCTCGTCTAAACGATGGTTTTGTATTTATTGAAATTGCTTCTAGTTCGAGTTTCTGAAAACTTTAACGGCGCGGTCGGGATAATCGGTGATAATTCCGTCGAGATCGAAGGTTTTCATTCTTTCTAAATCGGCGATTTCATTGACCGTCCACGGAACGATTTTAATGTTTCGCGTCCGGCAGTATTTGACCGTTTCTTCATCAACCAGCGAAAAATGCGGGCTGTAAGTGTCGGGCTGAAAGCCGAGTTTGGCGATGTTTTTTTCGATGCCGTCTTTATTTGAAACCAGCAGCGCCAGCGGCAGTTTGACGGGCATTTTTTGCAGTTCCTGCAAAGGGCGAACGTCAAAGGATTGAACGATGACGTTTTTTTCCATTTTGTATTTCAAAACCTCGTCATAAACCATTTTGGCAAACTTGGAAGGAACGGGTTGAAAAATGTTGTCGCCCGCTTCGTTCGATTTTATTTCGATATTATAACGAACGGGTTTCAATTTGTTTTGGCGAATATATTTCTGAATCTCGCTGAAAACATCTTTTAGAAGCGGTTTGTGAACCTTCATTTTTACCTGTTCGGGAAAATCCTTGTTACCCAAACTTCCGACATCGTAGAGTTTGATTTCGGAATAATTCATCTTGTAAATGTTGTGTTCCTTTTGTTTTTCGAGCGGAATCGGTTTGCCCTTTTTGTCTAAAGAAATCACGGACGAAAACCAGGGTTCGTGCGAAACGACGATCTTGCCGTCTTTGCTGATGACAATATCGAGTTCCAAAGTATCCGAGCCTTGCTCCAAAGCCTTGATAAAAGACGGAATCGTATTTTCGGGAACATACCCGCGTGCGCCGCGATGTCCTTCAATATCAATGGTTTTAGTCGTTTGCGCGAACGCGCCGACGACGAAAGTTAAAATAATAAAGACAAGTAATTTTTTCATAATGATTGATGTTAAAAAATTTTATTCAAGCCGAAAAAAGTCGGGAGCGCAGACATCTTGCCTGCATGAGCGCGAAAAAGCGTTTATTTTTAATAAACTTGACTTTATCCTAAACTTCATTCCGCCGCTTACGCGACGGTGCAGGCAAGTTGCCGGCGCTCCCATTTATTTATTAAAAAGAAAATTTCAGCGCAAGCTGAACCTGACGCGCCGGAAATGTGCTGTTGATCGTGCCGAAAGCCGCGCTGTTGATGTCGGGATTGGCGGCGCGAAAATTTGTTTTGTTAAACAAATTAAAGAATTCGGCGCGGAATTCGAGCCGCGTCAATTCGGTGATCGGCAACTGAAACTGCTTCTGAATTCCCAGATCAACGTTGAAATAATTGTCGCTGCGGGCAGTGTTGCGCCCAATGTTGCCGAATGGCGACGTAACGGACGGACGATCCAGACACGCACGAATGAAATAACCGGCAGTCGGATTCGGTCGGTCGCCGCGATTGATCGGATCGCACAAAACATTCGGACGAAGCGCAACGCCGCCTAAGAACGACGGCAGATTATTTGTAACCGGCGAAGGTCCGTAGCGGAATGTGATCGGCTGTCCGCTCGTCATCGTGTTCACGCCGCTCAAAACCCAGCCGCCGATAAAAGCATCGAGAACCGGATTCATATTATCGCCGAGCCAGCGACCGCGCCCGACGGGCAGTTCGAAAACAAAACTCGTCGTATTATTAAACGGCTGATCGTATGCGCCGATGCCTTTGTTCGATGCGATGTCATAAACATTCTGCGGCGTTCCGGTGTTGCCGTTCGGCTCTTCCAAAACCTGCGAAGCGTTGTCAATCGCCTTCGACCACGTGAACGAATTCAGGAAATACAGACCGCTGGCAAACCGCCGTTCGAGTTTGACCTGAAGCGCGTTGTAATTTGAAAAACCTTCGGGCAAAACCGCCGAGATCGTGCCGAAGCCCTGAATCGGACGGCGTGCCTGCAAAGAAGGCTGCTGCGCCGCCGGAAGCGCGAATTCTGCCGGAGTGAGCGGACGCGCCTGATTGAAATCGGCTAAAATTACCATATTTTTCGCTCTGTTTCCGACGTATGCGACATCCAAAACCATATTTCCGAAAATTTCCTGTTGAATGGAAAGCTGCCAGTTTTGAATCATTGCCGTTTCAATATCACGCGGGATATAAAGCGTTACATTGTTCGGCAAACCGCTCGTCGGGTAGCCGTCCTGCGTCGGTCGGAAACAATTTGAAGCAAACGCATCACCGGCGCAACGCGGATTTAAAACCGGATCGGGCGCACGCTGAGCGACCGCCGCGCGCGTGATGGTCGGGAAATTCGTTCCCAGAATATCGGCACTTCCCAGACGGTTCAGATAATTGTAGCCGACACCGTAGCCGCCGCGAATCACCGTCTTATCGAAAAGATTATAAGCAAAACCGAGCCGCGGACCGAAATTGTTGTAATCGGGATCAACTAAAGCGCGATCGTAAAGCGAACCGTCCGATGCCGATAAAATCGAATTGGTCGCCGGATCATAATTCGACAAACGATTGTTCTTTTCGTAATACGGCGTGCCGAACTCATATCGTAAACCCAGATTTAAGGTAAGTTTTCGATTAACCTTAAAATCGTCCTGAACATATAAGTAATGAAAACGCTGCTGCATCTCGGCAACCGTCAGATTTGCCAATTCGTATTGATTTCGCAAACCGAAATAAAAATCGGCGAGATTATAAAGATTATTCGCGCCCGCGCCGACCGGACGGCTGAACTGTGCGCTGTAGGTGTCAATTCCCATCAGCGGATTCGTGTCCTGAACTTCCGTATCAACGCCGAGGTATTCATAGCCGAATTTCAAGCTGTGCTTTCCGCGCAAAACAGTGTAGCTCGTGCGGATATTATTATTTATCGGATTTTGAAACTGCGGATTCGTCGCCTGGCGACCCAATTGCGAAAAACCGCTGATCGTCTGCGTCGTCAGACCGCCCGTAACTTCCGGGTCTTCCGGCAAACCCGTGATGCCGTAAAGCTCGAACATACTCGGTCCGCCCGTCAGCGGCGGACGCTTTCCGGCATCAATCTTCGAGCGCGAAAACCTGATGTCCAGAACCGAAGCGTTTTCAAATGCGTAAGTTCCGCCGACGACGAACTGCTGATTGACAATATCAACAAATCCGTTTTGATTACTGCCCGAAGGTCCCGGAATATTCGGGGCTTCGAAAGCATTCGATTTGCGATAGCTCCAGCGTCCGAAAATGCTGAAAAGATCGTTAAATTTATGATCCACACGGACGTTGTATTTATCGTTAAAATTGCGGTTTAAGACGAGTTCCTGATAATTTGCGCCGGCAACGCCCGTCAGATTCGGCGCGGGCAGATCGCTTAAAACTCTCCGGGCAAAAGGAGTCAGCGGAATTTGCGTTCCGGCGGCGTAAGTTTCGCCCGTCAAAGGATTACGCACGTTAACCGATAAAATTCCCTGACGCTGCGCGAGCGTCGGAAGATTCGAATAAACCAGATCCTTCTGAATCTGGCGGAAACCTTCATAGTCGCCGAAGAAAAATGTGCGGTCTTTGATGATCGGACCGCCGAATGTAAAGCCGAATTGATTGCGGATAAGCGGCGGTTTTCCGCCGATCGGTTTGAAGAATCCGACCGAATTCAAAACCGTATTGCGGTGAAATTCCCAAAGAGAGCCGTGAAATCTGTTCGTTCCGCTGCGGTATGAAGCATTAATGATCGCGCCGCCCGAACGTCCGAATTCCGCGCTGTAAGTGTTCGTCTGCACCTTAAATTCGGCAACCGCATCCGGGGACACCTGAACGACCTGCGAAGAAAAACTCTGATTGCTCGTGCCGTAGGCGTTATTATCAACGCCGTCAAGCAGGAAATTATTCATCGTCGCCCGCAGACCGTTGACGTTAAACGCCGCTTCACGTCCGCCGCCGCCGATTGAGCTGTTCGTGTGCGATTCGCGCACGCCCGGCGCAAGCAGTGCGAGGTTGGCGTAAGAACGCCCGTTGAGCGGCAGCGCGACGATCTGCTGACGCTGGATCACCTGCCCGAGTTCGCTCGAATCGGTTTGCAGCGGATTTGCCGCGTCCGTAACGATAACCGTTTCAGTCGCCGAAGCGACTTCCAAAGTCAGGTCAACCCGTTGACGCGCATTGACAGCGACATTAATCCGGTCGGCAACCGTGCGGTTGAAACCATCGGCTTCGACGGTAATTTGGTAATTGCCGATTCTGATATTGACGAATTGATAATCACCGTTGGAATCCGTCACGGTTGAACTTGAAATTTCGGTCGCGATATTTTTGAGCGTAACCGACGCATTCGGAATTGCCGCATCATTGGAATCGCGTACCGAACCCAAAACGGTTGCTGTTTCAAATTGTGCCGAAGAGATTCCGGCAAAAGAAAATATTGTAAAAATTAATGTTAAAACAGAAAAAAGCGCATTCGACAGACGAATATTCTTATTCATAAAATTTATGTCCTATTAGATTCTCCTGATTTTTGTTTGGAAATCTTAAATTCAGTAATAACAAGCAGTTATGCAAATTAAATTTGCTCTGCACAATCGCGTTTTTTGAATTTAAAGGACAGTCTATCGGCGGTGAATGAAGTCGGGGTTAAGAAAGTATTTCTTTTGTATTAAATGCAGAAAATAGATATTAAAGTTTCGTTACAAGTTCAGAGTAACGGCTTCAGCCGTGATTTTCGCTAAATCACATCAGCACAAGCGAACGGTAGTGAGCAACTTTAGACAAAATCAAGTTAATTGATGCTAAAACTGCTCGCTACCGTTCGCTTGTGCTGATTACCGATTTTAAACGTAAGTAGGCTAACAGTCTTTTACGCTTCTATCGCAAAATTTCCTGCAAGGATTTGAGGGCTTCTTCGATGTCGGCGTGTGAAACGCCCGAATGCGTTACCATCCGAATTTCCCTGCCGAACGGAATTGCCAAAATCCCAGCGTCTTTCAATTCGGCGCAGATTACGGCGGAAGTCTTTCCGGTTGCGGTAATGTCGAAAAGCACGATATTTGTCTGAACGCGCTTTGCATCAATCGAAACGCCTTTTATTTCGGCAACGCCTTCTGCTAATCTTTTCGCATTTTCATGGTCAATGTGCAATAATTTCGGCGATTCTTCTAAAGCGATAATTCCCGCCGCCGCCAAAATTCCGGCTTGGCGCATTCCGCCGCCGAAGCGTTTGCGCCAAGTGCGTGCTTCCACAATAAAATCCTTCTTCCCCAAAAGCATTGACCCGACCGGCGCGCCTAAACCTTTCGACAGACAAAACTGCACCGAATCAACCGATTTTGAAAGATTCTCAACCGTTTCCCCTTGCGCGACCGCCGAATTAAAAATTCGCGCACCGTCCAGATGAACGGGCAGATTCAATTGATGCGCGTTGAAACAAATTCCGTCTGTTTGTTCGGCGGACATTACGCTTCCGCCGCCGAAATTATGCGTGTTTTCCAGACAAATTAGCCCTGTCGGGCAAGCGTAATAAGGTTGATTAATATGAACTGCCGATTCGATTTCACTCCACGTCAACATTCCGCTGTCGCTCGCGGCACGAACGGGACGAACCATCACGCCGGAAGCGACCGCCGGAGTTCCCATTTCCCAATTAAAAATATGCCCGCGTTCTTCGACAATAATTTCATCGCCCGGCTTTGTATGCAGTTTGACGGCGATCTGATTGCCCATCGAACCCGTCGGACAAAAGAGCGCGGCTTCTTTACCGAAAACTTCCGCCGCGCGTTCCTGCAAAAGATTGACGGTCGGATCTTCGCCGTAAACATCATCGCCGACTTCCGCCGCTGCCATCGCTTTCCGCATCTGCGCGGTCGGTTTCGTAACTGTGTCGCTTCTTAGATCAATCATTTGTTATATTATTTTGCACTAAAAACTATTGTTTGGAAAATCTTTTGTGCTAAAATTTGCCTATGACAGTAATGCTCGAATTAAAACCCGAAGTTGAAAATCGGTTAACGAAGAAAGCAAAATCGCTCGGCAAAACGGTTGAAGATTTTCTTCTCGAAGTCATCGAAGAAAATTTAGACGAAGAATTAGACGAAGAACAGGAGGAAAAACCGTTTTACGAAACTGCAACGGACGAAGAATGGGAAGCCGCGCTTGATTCATTGGCTGATTATTCAGACGAAATTCCCGAAACTTGGGACGACAGCCGCGAAAGCATTTACGCGGAAAGAGAAGACGCGCAAGTATGAGTTATCTATCCGATACGATATCCTTTCAACATTGACGAAAAGACAAAACCCTCACTATTCCGATGTCCGCCGTGCTTTAACCGTTCTCCGCAAACAAGGTGCGAAACTTTGCCTTGTGCCGCAAAATCTAATCGAATTTTGGGCGATTGCCACACGCCCGACTACTGCCAACGGATTAGGTTTAAGTATTGTTAAAACCTCTCTCGAAATCAGAAAATTCAAACGATATTTTACCGTTTAAGATGATATACCGAATATTTTTGCCGAATGGGAAAATCTCGTTCTCAAACACAATGTTTCAGGAAAAAATGTTCACGACACGCGGCTTGTCGCCGCAATGCTGACGCATAACATCACGCATCTTTTAACTTTCAATACAAAAGATTTCAAACGTTTTACCGAAGTTACCGTAATTGATCCGCAAAATATTTGATATTTTCGGATCTTCGCCGTAAAAATCATCGCCGACTTCGGCTCCGGTCAATTATCGAAAACTCTCGTTAATTTCCTTCAAGATTTCCGAACCCGGACAGAGTTCTTTTTCGTTCAATGAATTCAAGGGTTTTTCGCTTGTTTCGATCAAATCGTGGAGATCGCGGCTGTCGGGATTCATATATAAAAGTCCGGTTAAAATCTCGCTTTTCGCCCGCGCATTGCCGACCGCATTCATTGCTGAAATTCTGTCCAGAGGATTCCAGTCTGTGGCGAGTTTGTGAAGTTCGATGACCGAACCGTCGTGCATTGTCAGAGTTTGCGTGCTTCCTTCTTCGTAGCTTGCCTGAATTTCGCGCGCTAAGGGCACGAAATCAAAGGTTGCGGTCGCTTCCATATGCTGGCGCACGTAATCATAGGATTTGGTCGAGCCCGTGTTGTTGTTAAAAGTTACGCAGGGGCTGATGACGTTGATAAAGGCAAATCCCGGATGACTCATCGCGGCTTTGATTAACGGAATAAGCTGGTCTTTATCGCCCGAAAAACTTTGCGCGACAAAGGTTGCGCCGAGTTCGATTGATAGGCTCGCCAGATCAATTGATTCAAAAAGATTGATATGTCCCGTTTTATTTTTCGAGCCGTGATCGGCGGTCGCCGAATCCTGACCTTTGGTCAGACCGTAACAGCCGTTGTTCATCACCAGATAAACCATATTGAGATTTCTTCGGATGACGTGAACGAATTGCCCCATTCCGATCGAAGCCGTGTCGCCGTCGCCCGAAACGCCGAGATAAATAAGATCGCGGTTAGCGAGATTCGCGCCCGTCGCCACCGACGGCATTCTTCCGTGAACGGAATTGAAACCGTGCGAATTGTTCAGAAAATACGCGGGCGTTTTCGACGAACAGCCGATGCCGGAAAGTTTGGCAACCTTGTGCGGTTCGATATTCAATTGAAAACAAGCCTCGGCAATCGCCGCCGAGATCGAATCGTGTCCGCACCCGGCACACAAAGTCGAAAGCGAGCCTTCGTAATAATCAACCGTGTAGCCCAGAGCGTTTTTGGGCAAATGCGGATGGCGAAATTTAGGACGAACATATGACATATATTTTAATCTTTAAGTATGTTTTAAATCTTGCCAAAGTAAAATTTGATTAAAAAGTGATTCATTTTTTGTTACACAAATCAAGAATTCTCCTTCAGCTAAATATGTTTCTGGCGATAGAATTTCAATCTGTTTCCAAAATCTTTCTTGAAAATCCGTTAAAAAATCTTCCAATGAAAATCCGTAATAATTTACAAATATCTCATAATCGTCAAATACAGTAGGCATATTAAAAATATACCATTCATCATATTGGCAATTTGGAATATCTAAATCATTGGTAATCGGTGGACTCAAAGCAAGTTGATTATATTTAGTCCAACCTTGCTTTACTTCTTCATCTGAAAGCGATAAAGAACCACTATCAAATGAAGTATTTATCAAATATTTACCGACAACAATGTTTGGAAATGCAGATAATAAATCACTTAGAAACGCTTCTCTCCATTCAATCCAAAAATAATCGCCGTATTTCCCTTCAAACTTCATTTAAGCTCAATAATTTTCTTATCTTTTTTCAAAAGCCGATTGACGATCCGGCTTCGGTCAACATTTTTTTCAACCGCCAATTTTTGCACGAATTCGGCTATTTCGGGTTCGAGATAAATCGGCAAATTAAATTCGGCTTCGGCGTTGTAAAATTTGCCTCTGATGCCTTTTGAAAAATCATATTTCTTTTTCATACCGCTTCCAAAAGCGCAGATTCGACGGCTTTCGGAAATTCGACCGGAACGAAATATTTTTCAGAAAAAAGATAATCTTCGCCGGATTCGTCAATCACCCGAATCATTTTACGTTTTACGCCTTTTTCGTCCGGCAAAACTCGATAGACTTTCCACAGTTGGAGCGATGCCGGATAATCTTCATTTTTTACGCAGATCGCAAATTGCGGTTTGTCTTTCATAATTTTAAATGAATGCTTCGATTTTCATTGAAAACTTTTCCGCCAAAGCCTTAGCTTGCAATTTTGTAATGTCGCGCTTTCCCGTAAGAACTTCGGAAACAATGCTTTGTGTTCCGAAAATCTCGGTCATTTCGGTTTGTTTGAGATTATTTTCGCGCATCAAAACCGTCAGAATTTCGCGCGGACTCATATCTTGAATCGGTTCGAGCGTTCGCGCTTCGTATTCTTCCATTAAATTTGCCAAAAGTCCGAACAGGCGATTTTCTTCAGGCGAAAGTTTTTCTTCGCCTTTGCTGATTAAACGATTGAAAATTTCTTCGATGCGTTCATATTCCGCGTCGGATTCGATAATTCCGGGTAATGTGTCGGCTAAAAGTTCTCCGTAAATTTTCGGGTTATAAGTCATCTTTTATCCTCGATCTATTTACAATCGGATTGCCATTTTTTCCCGTCGTATTCCTTATGCGTTAAAACAAAGCGGATGAAAACTATTTTTTGCCGGTAAGCGATTTTGCCGATGATCCGATATTTGTTGCCACCGACATCGAAAATCGTGCAGTTTCCGTAAATGTCGGCGTGATTAAAAGTTTTTCTGACATCGGAAAAACTACTCCAATCCGCTAGTTTTACCACTTTAATCCATTCCCGCATCGCACTTTCCGCTTCGGGATTTTTCTGCCAAAACTCTCGCAATTTTTTTTCGCTGATTATTCTCATTCAAAATCGAATTGTTTTAGCAAAACCATTATCGCATATTGCGATATAAAAGAAAAATAAATATCTATTCCTGATTTGCTTTTATCTGCTTCAAAATATTATCGGCTGTAATCGGCGTGCCGTCGTAATTCAAAACGGAAATCAGTTTTTCGGGATTTATGCCTAATTCAATCATCATCAGACTTTTAAACTGCGCGTCGCGGTTTTGTTCGATGACGAAAACCTTTTCGTGCGCGCGGATGAAATCTTCAAACGCTGTGCCGAACGGAAAGGCTTTCGGACGCATCGCGTCGAGGAAAATTCCCTCTTCCTTTAACAATTCGATGGCTTCTTCCGCCGCAAAGACGGAAGTTCCGAAAAATATCACGCCGTTTTCGCAAACACTTTCTTCCTGCAGAAATTCCGGCGCGGGAACCAGTTCTTTGGCGGTGTTCCATTTTCTGGTAAGTCTGTCCATATTGCGCCGGTAAGCGTCGCCGTCTTCGGTATAAACCGCATTTTCATCGCGCGACGTGCCGCGTGTCACATACGCGCCTTTCGTTTCGTGCGTTCCGGGAATTGTGCGATACGGAATACCGTCGCCGTCAACGTCTAAATAACGTCCGTATCGTTCGAGTTTTTCGAGCGCATCAGCGTCCAGAACTTTGCCGCGATCGTATCGGCGCGTGTCGTCCCAGATTAAAGGCGGCGAAATATGATCGTTCATTCCCAGATCGAGATCGGTCATAACAATCACGGGCGTTTGCAATTTTTCGGCGAGATCAAAGGATTCCGCCGTCATTTCAAAACATTCCTTCGGCGAAGCGGGAAAAAGTAGTGGATGTTTGGTGTCGCCGTGCGAGGCGTAAGCGGCTTCGAGAATGTCGGATTGCTGCGTTCTGGTCGGCATTCCGGTCGAAGGTCCGGTTCTTTGAACATCAATTAAAACCGTCGGAATCTCGGCAAAATAAGCGAGTCCCAAAAATTCATTCATTAAAGACACGCCCGGACCGCTCGTTGCCGTAAATGACCGCGCCCCGTTCCAATTTGCGCCGATAACCATTCCGATGGCGGCGAGTTCGTCTTCGGCTTGGACAATCGCAAAATTCTTTTTGCCCGTTTCTTGATCAATTCTCAGTGATTCGGCGTATTTTGAAAAAGCGTCAACAACCGAGGTCGAAGGCGTGATCGGATACCACGCGGCGACCGTCGCACCGCCGTAGATCGCGCCCAAAGCGCACGCCGAATTTCCGTTGAGCATAATCGAATCTTTGAGGAGATCGCGCCGCGCGACGCGAATCGAAAGCGGATATTCAAAATTTTCCTGAACATAATCAACGCCCATTTTTAACGCTTTGATGTTCGGTTCGATGAGCTTTTCCTTGCCCTTGAACTGTTCGCCGATTTGTTCTTCCAAAACATTGAATTCGATATCGAAGAGCGCAGCAAGTGCGCCGATATAGATAATATTTTTGAAAAGCTGACGCTGACGCGCATCGGAATAAGCATTGTTGGAAAGTTCCATCAGCGGAATGCCGATGTAATTGATGTCTTCGCGGATATATTTCGAATGAAGCGGTTTGGAACTGTCGTAGAGAAAAAATCCGTTCCTTCGGACATCGGCGACATCTTTTGCAAGGCTCTGCGGATTAACGCAAACCATAAAATCAACGCCTTCGCGTCTGCCCAGAAACCCTTTTTCGCTCACCCGAACTTCATACCACGTCGGAAGACCTTGAATATTCGAAGGAAAAATATTTTTCGGCGTAACGGGAATGCCCATCTTAAAAATCGCTTTGGTAAAAAGTGCGTTCGCACTCGCCGAACCCGTGCCGTTGACATTAGCAAATCTGATCACAAAATCGTTCGTTTTAGTTTCACTCATCAATAAATTTCAAGGTTTTAAACCTGTCGTATCCCTAATTACTTCATCAACAATCTGCAAAAATTCCAACGGCTGAACAATTTTCAATGGTCGAAATTTTTGCCGAAATTGTTTGCTTTCCATATCATAGCCGCTCATTAAATAAATCAGATCTTTATCGCGGGTTACAATGTAATCGGCTTCGCATTTAACTGCCAAATTAATGTAAATTTCATCATCTATGTCTCGCGGAAGTGAGAAAACCTGCGGAACTTTACTAAAAACTTTTGCAAGAATTCGGAGATTGCTTATAAACTCATTAACCGCTTTATCGGAAAGTTCGAAATGCTCTTTGATATACGGACGATTCAGAACTTCTTCCAACTCCGTCAATGTTTCTTCGCTGACAAAAAGTTGAAGAACTTTCTGCTGAACGAGTCTGAAACAAGCCGCCGCCGGACTTTTTTTACTGCTGACGGCTTGAAGAAAAACATTGCAATCGAAAACCACTTTGATTCGTGCAGCAAACTTCACTATTTAAGCCTCGCCTTTTTTTCGGCGTAAACTTCTTTTCGGGCTTTCAGAAAAAGCGCGTCCAAATCATCTTCCGAAATTCCGCTTTTCTCGATGTTTTTCCGAAACGGCGCAAATATCTCATCAATCGTTCGCATTTTGTCGGAATCTTCTTCGATTAGTTTTTCGATGTAATCGTTAATATCATAACCGTTTGCAATAGCACGATTTTTTAACTTCGCCTCTGTTTCGGGTTTTAATTCAATCGTTAAAGTCATAATGTTCACCTTTGATGAATATTAACATATTACTGTTCTATAAAATGTGCGTTCGCACTCGCCGAACCCGTGCCGTTGACGTTGGAAAATCTGATCACAAAATCGTTGGTTTTATTTTCGCTCATTTGAACAGAATTATTTTAACGGAATGAAAATAATTTGGTTTCCCCATTCATTCTCGAGACTGTATTCGATCAGCAATGAAATCTCATCAATCGCTCCGCCAATTGCTAAATCCTGCGGCACGGCAATGATTCCGGGCATTTTTAAACCTTCAGCCACGCGATTATTTGCAAAATCAATCATCGTGGCAAAATCGTGCGTCAAAAGCAGACGATTTTCCTCAGCCGCCCAAGCCAGAACTTCCGTATCATGTTTTTCGATCAGCCCGACATCTTGAACGCGAACCAAATCGAGCGACGGAAACCGACGAAGCAAACCGCGCATAATTCTGCCGTTAAAATCTTCGTCGGAGATAAGTTTCATAAAGTGATCTAAGCCGCTTTGCGCCGTCTGGCTAAAAGTTTTTCCCGGATTTCCTGATGATTGAACCGAGCATCGTTTGCCTCGTGCAGTCTATCGTTTTGTTTCGCTCGTTTCGCCAAATACAAATCTACCGTTTCACGATTTTGCAGATAATAGCTGATCGCGGCGTAAACTTCGGATAAAGTCAAAGTGTCGAAATCATAAACGATCTGTTCGGGCGTTGCGCCTTGATTAAATGCCGTAATCACCGAATCGAGCGACACACGGGTTTTGCCGATTCGTAAAACACCAGCCTTAGTTTTTGTTAAATTTATTTCGTATGTTGATGTAATGCTCATAATGAGTTCGATTTTGTTACGTTATAAAAAAATTCCATATATACCAATCTGTTTTAGATTTTTTCACGCCGGGCTTTATGCCGCCCGCCCGTCTAACGGGCTGAAAATTATCTTCAAAACATTGGTTGATCCGAATATTTTCATTTCGTTATATTCGCTGATAAATTTTTGAGTAATGTCAGTTGCTGACTCACAAAGATGTGTTACATAACTGCAAGAACTAATATCGGCAAAAATAAAGAATTCATTTTTTTGTTTAAACTTCTCAACATATTCAGAAATATCTTTTATAGCGACACAAACATTTCTATCTTCTGTATCTAAAATTACTTTTGTTTGTTCATCCTTTGCATCTCGACATTTTTCTGCAATTTTCTTAAACACTTTATTCTTTTCTTCTGCATTTAAAGAAAGAAAGTTTGGATTTACCATCTTCAAAGCATTTACAAGCTGTATAATTCCGTTCTCATACCATTTCTACCTAGAAACTGTGCATTAGAGTCAGTAGCGGTTTGCGTCAGCAACTGCGTCAATTGCTCATCATGGATAACGCATCGGCTCACGCCGACGCTACTGACCAATGCACAATTTCTAATAGTAAACGGTATCAGAATTATAAAAAGACTTTGAATCCACAAGCGCAACTGCGTTTTTCTGAGC
>JBBRVS010000105.1:0-18708 GCA_038246645.1 Pyrinomonadales bacterium | reverse complement strand
TTATACCGTTTACCATTAGAAATTGGGCATTAGTCAGTAGCGTCGGCGTGAGCCGACGCGTAATCCCTGATGAGCAATTGACGCAGAGTTGCTTATGTAATGCCCAATTTCTAAAGGGAAAGCGTATTAGAACCTTCAATAGACATTTTTCCAAAATAACTTTTTCACCGCTGAGACGCGGAGAAATTTAAGTTAAAATTGCTGTAAATTCAATAATATTTTGACAACAGGCAAATTTCTTTTTCTTTTATCTAAAAAGACTCTGCGTCTCGGCGTCTCTGCGGTTAATTTCCACTTGAATTTATCAAATTATTATTTAGGAAAGACCTCTAATATTTCTATAAAAATCTCCCTTTCTATTTATCGTGCGTCATACGCCGGAGCAGGCAGATCGCCGTTTAAGCCGAATTGCGCGATATAGACGCTGTTGTCAACTGATCGCAATACATACCAGACACCGCTCGAAGGTCGGAAAACAGCGAGATCGGAGCGTCCGTCGCGGTCGTAATCTCCGGCGGCGGGAATATCGCCGTTCGAACCGAATTGCGTAATTCCGACCGAACCGTCGCCGCTCTTGAGCCAATACCAAACTCCGGTCGAAGGTCGAAAAACGGCTTGATCGTTTTTACCGTCGCCGTCATAATCTCCGGTCATCGGAATATCGCCGTTTGCGCCGAATTGAATTGTCGAAGATCCGCCGTTTCCGCTGTTCAGGCGATACCAAAAGCCGTCGCTCGGACGAAAAACGGCAATGTCATATCTGCCGTCGCCGTCATAATCGCCGGCGGTCGGAATGTCGCCGTCTAAACCGAATAGCTTGATTTGTGCCTGATTGGTCGAACTTTGGAAAATATACCAAACTCCGGTCGAAGGACGGAAAACTGCCAGGTCGGTCGCGCCGTCGCCGTCATAATCCCCGGCGGCGGGAATGTCGCCGCCGGCACCGAACTGCGCGATTGCGACCGTGCTGTTGCTGCTGCGCAAATAATACCAAACTCCGGTCGAAGGACGGAAAATGCCGATGTCGGTTTTGCCGTCGCCGTCATAATCCTTCGACGCGGGAATATCGCCGCTCGTGCCGAATTGTGTGATTTGCGCCTGACCGTTTGAACTGTTTAAGGCATACCAAACTCCGGTCGAAGGACGGAAAAGCGAGATGTCCGTTTTGCCGTCGCCGTCGAAATCGGCATTGGTGCGTTCGAAAACGGGGTTATTATTAACGAATTTCTCAACCGTTCCGCTGTTAAGTCCGACCAGATAAATTTCTCCGGTTTCGTCTTCGCCGAAAGATGAAAGACTACGGAAAGAATCAAATAAAGGCGCGGCTTGCGTTCCGTTCCACGTATAAACATCGCCCGAACAATAATCGCCGAACAGATAAGTTCCCTGCGGAAATGTGCCCTGCGTTCCGCGATAAACATAACCGCCCGTGATCGAACAGCGTCCGCCGGAATGATTATATGTATGAACCGGCGCAATATAATTCGCCGGCGTGCAGAGCGTCGGATCGAGATTCGTGCAGTTGTTTCCTTCATAAACGCGCCAGCCGTAATTTCCGCCGAGCGTGATTATGTCAACTTCTTCAATCGCGTTTTGCCCGACATCGCCCGCCCAGAGTTGATTTGAGCCGCCGCGGTCGAATGACCAGCGGAACGGATTTCTCAAACCGAGCGCGTAGATTTCGTCCGCGCCATTAACGCCGACGTATGGATTATCAGGCGGATTCGTATAAGCCGGAGTCGGCGGATTTTCAGCCAGACTCGGATCAATGCGGAGCATTTTGCCCAAAAGTTCATTAATATTTTGAGAGCGGTTGCCCGGATCGTTGCCCGAACCGCCGTCGCCCATTCCGATATACAGATAACCGTCGGGACCGAATTCGATCATTCCGCCGTTATGATTGGAAAAAGGCTGCGCGATTGTCATAATGATCCGTTCGGAATTTATATCGCCGACCGTGTTGTTATTGGTTGCCGTATAGCGGGCGATAATCGTTGCGCCGTCGCTCTGGCGGGTGTAATTGACGAAAAAATAACTGTTCGTTTCAAAATTCGGGTGAAATGCCAAACCGAGAAGTCCGCGTTCACTTCCCGTTGAACTGACTTTGGTAGTCAAATTGACAAAATCCGTCGCAGTCGTCGAACCGGGCTGAATAACTTTGATTAGTCCGCGCTGCTGAACGACGAAATTCCGGTTGGTGCCGTCCTTCGCATTTGTTAAATACAGAGGAGAACTCAAACCCGATAAATACGGCTGAAGCACAACCGATGTTTGCCCAAAAACGCCGATTGCCGAACAGCCGATTAAAATTACAGCCAAACTCAATAATAATTTAAATTTTCTCATTTTCTTTTTCTTCCCTTGTGTATTACTTCTATTTTTTTATCGCTCGCTGAAAACCGTCAAAAAATTTCAGCTTTGCCGAGTTTTTTCAAATCGTCCTTCAAATCGCCGAAATCGTTTTCCATATTTTTTGTTCTCGAGCATCGGCGGTCGTAAAGTTTTCCGTCATCATCCGCTTCGGCAAAAACGAGATAGCTTTCGCCGACCTTAAATTGCGCCTGATGCCGGAAAGTTTCATTGACAAAAACGGTTATCTTTTCATCATCAACGCCTTTCCAAAATTTTTCGACTTTCAACTCGAAAATCTTCGTGCTTCCTTCGGTTTTCTGACTCAAAACTTCTCCGACAAAAACAGATTCAGCCTGGTTCAAAGCCCTTTCAAATTTCGGAATCGCGCATTTAACGGCAGAATCTTCCGTATTTGCCGAAAAAACAAAACCCGAAACAGAAATTAAGATCAACAAAATTGAAAATAAAGGCAGCGAAAATATTTTTTTCATCCTTAAAACTCCTTTTCAAAAGCTGACAAAAAGATCGAATTCTAATCTTCAAAAACTTCGGTCGGCTCGATTGTTTCGATTGAAATACTCAAACAGGGATAAATCAATGATAACTTTCCGCAGACTCGTTACGCAATATCCTTTTTTAATTATTGTTTTTGCCGGAAATTAAGATTAATGAAAGATTTAAAAGGTTTGATTATTTGCGGTTTTAATAAGAAACTGTTTGAAAAGTGGTAACGTTGCCGTCTCGGTGGCTGTCCTGAGAGAAGTCTCGGTTTCAGATCCGTATTATTTTTTGAAAATTTAACGCCATCGGCGTGCGAGACGCACGCCGGACAGCCGGCGAGACGCTGGCGTTACCTTTTTTTGAGTTTTCAAACAGCTTCTAAAATGATATGGCTTGTGTTGCACAAATCAATTAAATGTTGCAAATTTTACAAACGATAGCGCACTTTTTTCTTGCGCAAATTCGCATCTTCATTTTCAAAATTTTGCAGACGCATCGTTACATCGGCGGTCATTTCCAATCCGGCGCGGGTTCCGCGTTCGAGATGAAAATTTCCGGCGGCGGCGATCATCGCGGCGTTGTCGGTCGAGAGATGTTTTGACGGAAAATAGACGGGCAAATTCAGTTTTTCGGCGAGTTTTTCCGCCGCAGAGCGCAAAGCCGTGTTGCACGCCACGCCGCCTGCGACGATCAGGGTTTTCGGTTTTAATTCGAGCGTAAGTTTTTCGACGTTTTTGAGCAGAGATTTGACGACCGTATGCTGAAAGCTCGCGCAGATGTCTTTGATTTCCCGGCTCGGCGTTTCGCTGCCCGTAACAATTTCAACTTCATTTTCGCGCAAATGGCGCATCACGGCGGTTTTCAGCCCACTGAAGCTGAAATCCGGTCGCCCGTCGGAAATTTTCGCAATCGGGAATTTTATTTTTTCCGCGTCGCCTGTCTTTGCCAACCGATCAATCTCTGGTCCGCCCGGATATTCGAGTCCGAGCATTTTCCCGACCTTGTCAAAGGCTTCGCCCGCCGCATCGTCGCGGGTGCGCGAGACGACCTTGTATTTTCCGGCTTCGGGAATAAAAAACAAATTCGTATGCCCGCCCGAAACGATCAAGGCAAGCGCGGGATATTCGACCGGCGGATTATCGAACGCCACCGAATAAACGTGTCCTTCGATATGATTTACGCCGACGAACGGAATATCCAAACCCCACGCCAGAGCTTTTGCATAACAAACGCCGACGAGTAGAGAGCCGATCAACCCCGGACCTTGCGTGACGGCGACGGCTTCGATCTCTTCGAGCGAAACATTCGCTTTTTTTAACGCTTCATCAACAATCGGTTCGATCTTTTCGAGATGTTCACGCGAGGCGAGTTCCGGCACGACACCGCCGTAAGGCTTGTGCAGTTCGATCTGCGAAGATATAACGGACGACAAAATCTCCCTGCCGTCGCGCACAACGGCGGCGGCGGTTTCATCACACGAGCTTTCGATTCCTAAAACTAACATTGTTTAAGATTATAACGTGCCGGGAGCGCAGACTGCCAGCCAGCCTGAGTCCGCAAGGACGAAAAAAAGCGGGTGCTTTCGAAAAAGTTTATTATAATCAAAAGCTTTTTCGCGCTCACGCGCTCATGCAGGCTGGCAACCTGCGCTCCCGGCTAAAACGCCTGTGAAAATCTGAAATGCAGTTGACCTTGTTTCGGAATCAGATTCGCGGGCGGTCCCATCGGCTGCGGAATTAAAAATGTCGGCGGATTGAGCAGATAGCCGTAATCAACGGCAAATTCGCCGCCGATCGGAGTTTTGATTCTCAAACCGAGACCGACCGTATGCGTCCAGAGGGCGCGAAGATTTTGTCCGAAAATATCATCGGGCGAGACTTCCGGCGGACTGAAAATATCTCCGACGCGCCGGAAAACATTACCGCCGTCGTAGAACGGAACAATGCGAAAGCCTTCGGTCAAAGGAATCCGCGCTTCGAGATTGACGATTGCCAGAGCATTTCCGCCGAACGGAACGGTGAACGGGCTGAGAAAAATCGGATCTCCGTTGCTGTCGCGGAAAAATCCTTCCGGCACGATTGCCAGACGCGGTCCCGCGCCTTCAAATTCAAACCCCCGGAGCGTGGTCGAACCGCCGCCGAAAAATCTTTCGCTGATCGGCAAAATTCCTTCGAGTTCCGGAAATTGACCTGAATCAAAACTCTGATTTCTCGAATAAACGCTTGCCAGACCGAGAATTGCGCGACCTGCCAAAATCACATTATTAAAGCGCGGAAGCGAATAATAGGTGTTATACGACATCTGAAATTTATGAAAACCGATGTTTGCGCCGAGCTGCGGAATCGAAATATTATATTCCGCCGTGATGTAATTTCCGCGCGTCGGGTCGCTTGCGCTGTAGCGGCACGGTTCGCCCGGTTCGCCCTTGGCAATAATTTCCAGCAGAGTGTATTTGATATTGCAGTTTTCGCGGGTATCGTAAACAAAATTTACGCCGAACCCGGAAGTCCGCACTTTCGAATCGGGACGCAGTAAATCCTTGACGAGCAGACTTTCAAAATTGAAAATCCGGGCGTCTTCATATTTAGCCCGAACGAATAACAGACTGCGTTTTTTGACGCTGATTGTCCGGCTTGTTTCCAGTTGAAGCGTAAAACGATTAATTGTCGGATCGCCCGTTTGATTGCCGAAGGTGTCAATCGGATTGCCTTGTTCGTCAACGCGCTGGATAATTCCCATCGTGCCTTCGTCAATCGTCGAGCGGAAAAAGCGCGTTACGGTCGAATCTCTTTGGTACTGCGCGGTAAAGGTCAGCGGTGAAAAACGGTTTTTGCCGCCGCCGTCGCGCATAAATCGCGGATTGAGATAATCAATCTGGACGAGCTGCTGCAAACGGCTGACGCGGACACGTGCGCCGCCTTGCTGGAGTTTTCCGAACAGATTGAAATGGCGAATATCGAAAAATCCGTTGGCGCCGATGTCGGTCGAAAATCCGCCGCCGTAGGTAATCAAGCGCGGCGGCTGTTCTTCGACATTGATGATTATATTGCTCAAACGCCCCGTCCCGTCCGGCGTTTCACCGGCAGGCTGAGGTTTGATTTCGACGATTCTGAATGCGCCCGTCGCATATAAATTTTGCTCGCTCGTGAAAATATCGTTTGCCCGCAAAACATCATCAGTTTTGAGCGTAATTGCTTTGAGAATTGCCTCGCGTTTGGTGTCTTCGCCGCCGTTTATCGAAATGCGGCTGATATAAACCTTTTTGCCCTCGTTTTCGATGGTGTAAATGATTTTTACTTTATCTGCGGTGGCGTTCGGATCATCGGGTAATTCTTCGATGGCAAAATTTATTTTCGCATCGTAGAAACCTTCCTGCGAATAAAACTCGGAAAGCTGCCGCACGCCGTTTCGCGCCCGCACACGCGAATAATTCCTCTCAACCAGATTCGGCAGTTTAGTTTCGAGCGTCGCATCGGAAAATGCCGAATTTCCTTCAATCGAAACAGTTTCGACCGTCGTCGGAATTCCTTCCTCGACGATAAACGTAATAATTAAATCTTCACCGTTGAGCGCAACCCCTTGAGTGATGCGGACGGCGGCGTTTCGATAACCGAGATCGCGCATCAGAGCCGTAATTGTCAAGCGGTCTTCTTCGAGAATTTCCGCGCTCGTATAGCCGCGCCCGTAACCGAAAAACGGAATAAAACCTAGAATATTCGCTTCCTTTGTTTCTAAAACCGATTGAATTTCGGGAATCGTTAATTTGTCCGTGCCGCGCAATCGGATGTCAACCAATTTTAATTTACGATTAAGCTCGGTGCGATAGGTCACATCAATCACGCGGTCGTTTAATTCCGCGCCGCTCAAAGCCGAACATAAAATCTCGGTTTCATTAACGGTTTCGCTTGCTTCGCCTTCGAGAAATTCCGGGTTGACCGAGCAAAATGCGCTGACTTCGGCGAAAAAATAGCCTTGCTCCTGAAAATAATTTCTCAAACGCCGTGATCCTTCGATGATTGCGGCATAATCGAGCGTTCCTTCGCGGACAATCGGCAGAAGTCTGCGCTGCGTTCCTTCGCCGACTTTTTCGTCTTCGGCTTCGACTTTGACATTGACTTTTCCGCCGACTCTGCCGCTTATTTCAATACTGATCGCATTTTTGGCATTATCATAAATGACCCGCGGTTCGCCCAGATCGGGCGCCAGAAAACTTTCATCGCGCAGAGCTTCGCGCACCTTTTCGGCATCGCGGCGCAATTTTTCACGCGAAAATAATTCGCCCGGATCGAGTTCCAGCTTTTTCGGCAATTTTGTCCGGTCAAAACCTTCGATTTGAATGTCGAATTTTTCAACTCTTGCCTGCGTATTGGGATTAACCTGAAATGTGACGATAACTTCGGTTTCGATTCTGACAGCCTGAGTTTTATAAGTTACCTCCGCGTTGAAGAAACCGCGGTCGCGCAAATAATCCAGGATCAAGTCGGCATTATTACGAAGAGTTTGTTCCGTGACCGCCATTCCCGGACTGAGCAGATTGAGTCTCAAAAGAATCTGTTGCTCGGTAACTTCATCGCCGACCGCTTCTGCGACAACGATATTAACTCTTTCAACCCGCGTTTTGCGTTTGATGATAAAGCGTATTTCAACACCGTTTTGCGCGGTTTCGGCGGTTTCGGCGGCTTCGACGGTTATCGAAACAATTCTGTCCGTAGCATAAAGCGCGGCAATCGCATCGCGCACACGGACGGCAGAATAGTTCGCGCCGAGCGCATTATCCGCGATTACCTTGAATTCATTGGCATCCGAAGTACTTCGATCCGTGCCTTCAAAGGTAATGATGATGTTTGAGATCGGACGGTCTTCAAAATTGTTTTGGGGGAAAACGACGAGAGAGAAAAGCAGGAGCAAAATACACAAATGCAAAGACACCGTGAATTTATCAGATAAAAATACAGAAATGTCTGTAAAAAATTGATTTATCATCCTGCTTGTTCTTCTAAAACCTGCTTGAATTTTTATCGTATGCGTTACTTCCGCGCCTTTTCTGTTCCTCAAAACTTTATTTTCCCGTAATCGAGTTAATTATACGTTTTCCCTTTAGAAATTGTGCATTAAGTCAGTAGCGGTTGCGTCAGCAACTGCGTCAATTGCTCACCAGGGATAACGCCTCGGCTCACGCCGACGCTACTGACCAATTCACAATTTCTAATGGTAAACGGTATTATTTGGTGAAAATGTGTAACAAGTGAAAAAGTGTTCAGACTTTTCTGTTTCAAATTTTGCTGAAAGTCTATAAATTTTTCACCTTTTCACCTTTTCACTAATCACATATATTTTCCCTAAAATCTCTTTCGCAAGCGAATTTCAAAATTAAAATTACTATTGCGCTGCGTTACATTGCTCAATGAACGCTGTTCGTATTGCGCGACAACTGACAGACGATTTGAAACGCGGTATTCGAGCGCGAGCACCTGATTCTGATCTTCCGAAAGATTGGTCGAATATGTGACCAGCAGATTTCTGTTGATCTGTCTGCCGACCGTCAGACGCGCCGACGGGTTTAATCTTTGCCCGGAAATAATCGGATCGAGTTCAAAACGATTCAGACCGAAAAGTTTGTCGGTCGCGCGGCTTGCCGGATTATTGATAAACGAATCGGTCAGAATTTCCGCCGCCGTATTGATTCCCGATTGCGCCAGCGTCGGAATTCCCGTATCGGTATTTGCCAGGTTTCCGGTCGTGATCAGCGAAATAACATCAGCCTGCGGCAGTGCCGGATTTGAACGCACCGTCGCCGTTAAATTTTCGGTATCGGTAATATTCCCGACCAGGCTGACGATGACCTGATAGCCGTTGATCTCGCTTTCGGCTTGCAGATTGATATATGGTTCGATATTCGTGTTCGGCGGAAATTCCAGTGTTGCCCGCTGAACTTCGTAACGGTCGTTGCGGAAGAAAATCGTTCCGCTGTTTGCCGTGATTCTGCCGGAAATCTGCGGAAATTCCGTGTCGCCCGTAACGCGCAACGAAGCCGAAGCGGTCAAATCCGCCAGATTATTGCGGACGACGAGAGCATCGCGCCCTTCGATTCTGATGTCGAGTTTCGGAATGCCGATTAAGGAAGACGACGTTCCTGAAGTTCCCGCGCTGAGCGAACCGCCGCCGCCACGTCCGCTGACAATATCGGCAACGTCTATATCTTTTGTATAGACACTGCGCCGCGCATTGAAAGTTCCGCGAATCAGTGTGTTCATCTCATTGCCTTGACGAAAACCGCTGATTTCGCCTTCGGCATCGCCGGTCGTAATAAAATCTGGCGGCAGAGGTGCGGTCACATTCGTGCCGCGAATATTCAGCCGAAACTGCTGCAGTTTTAATCCTTCGACCAACGCACCGCCCGAAGCCGTAATTCGTCCGCCGCCCAAAAATCCGGTTAAATTATCAATCTGCGCCTGATTTGACGTAAAAATCAAACGACCAGTGATGCGGTCAAGAGAAATTCGTTCCGAACCGATAAATGTCGCGACCGAAGCACCTTTCAAATCGGCAGAACCATTAAGCCGCGCCGTGGCATTAACACCCGTCAATCTAATGGAAACATTCGTAATTCCGGCGTAAAATGTATTTCTTGAAAGCGCGTTCAAAATTCTTAAATTTATGCTTCCGTCAATTGTCAGATTATTAACTCCCGTATCGGTCAGAGCCTTTGTGCCGTTGACGACGATATTCGTGCCACCGCCCGCAAATCGCGCATTATCAACGACAACTTCTCGCGAATTGAATTTAACTGAAATCGGTTCGGTTGCAACGAGCGGCGTGTCTTCGATCTGCAGAGCAAACCGGCTGAACTGAGCCGCGCCGCTCAAATTATCGGTCGTAAATCCGCGTGTTCCGTCCGCTTTTTCGCCTGAAAGATTTCCTGCGATAAAGACATTTCCCGTCGCCGTTCCCGTAACTGTTATACCTTCAGGACGAATTAAATTAATGATCGGCGAAAGTTCGGTGTTATCGAACACGGTTTCGGCGCGAAACGGCAGATTTTCGTCGGCGAAATTAACAGTTGCCGTTATTTCCTGCGGCTGACCTTCGAAATTGATCGTGAAATTCGTATTGAGCTGCTGATTTTCCGTTTTTCCGGCAAAAACTATTTCGCCGACCGAACGCTCGCCGACCGCGACATTTTCACCGCTTCCGCTGAAATTTACGTTATAAGTTCTCGAATCCGAAGCAACGCCCGTCGCATTTGCTTTTACGTCAATCGTTCCGGTCAGTGCGGGAAGATTCTGGCTGTTCGGAATAAACGGGCGAACCCGCGCCAGAGCGACATTTTCGCCTGTTACGTCAAAATTAAATGCGCCCGAATCGGTTTGATAAGTTCCGTTTGCCGAGAGAGTTCCGTCGCCGAATTTGCCGGTAAAACTTTCGAGATTAACGAGATTCCCTTGAAAATTCGCTTTTGCGGTAAATCCGTCAAACGGTTCGCCGTTGATCGTGCCTTTGCCGGACGAGATATTCGCCGAGCCTTCCATCGCGTTCGGCAAACCGCTCAAATTTATCGTGCCGGAAGTCTGCGCCTGAAAATCCTGTAATTCTGCGGGCAAAATATCAACCGGCAGCGCGGCGATCAGATTTCCGGTATTGATATTGTCGAGTTTGGCATTGACCGTTATATTATTCATCCCGACATTCGGAACCGTTAAGTCAAAAGCCAGATTTCCGCCACCCGCGGGTTCTCTAAGAATTCCTTCGCGCAGTTCGAGACCGTTCGGCGAGAGAAAAATATTGGTTGCGAGTGATCCGAGATTGCGGGTTCGCAAAATCAGCGAATCAAGCTCAGCGCGTCCCGAAAGCGTCGGATTTTCGAGATTTCCCGTTAAGTTTCCGGTAAATTCGAGATTCCCCGCAAATTCCGCCTGATAATTATCAAGCTGCGTTTCGAGTTCGGGCGAAAGATTCAAAACCCTGATAATTCGCTCGATTTCGCTTGCGTCGGTCGAATTCAAAGCGAGATTCAAATTCGAATCGTTACCGCTCAGATCGAAACTGCCCGAAGCGTTAAATTCGCTTTTGTCGGTATTTAAATTGGCGAAATCTATATTAAAAAGTCCGTCCGTTCCTTTCAAACCGAGTTTTCCGTTGACGGGAACGAGTCCGCGATCGGCAGTTCCGGCGTTGGCGATAAAATCTGCGGTCAGAGTTCCGCTCGCAGTTCGAATATCGGTTCCGGGAAAATTAAGATCAACATTTCCGGTCGTTTTGCCTTCGACGGGAACGACTTTTCCGCCGGAAAGCGCGAGCAGTTTTCCTAAATCGAGATTATCAAATTGCGCCGTCACAGTTGATCTTCTTCGGTCGGTTAAAGCGATTACCGCATTGCCGTTCAATTTCCCGTCCATTATTTCGGCGGTCAGATTATTAAGCGCGATTTGTTCGCTTTCGGCAACGACCGAAGCGCGCGCCGCACCGAGTTGGACACTGCCCAAAATGCCGCCGCCGATGCTCATATCCGCGCTCGCGCGGTAGCGTCCCGAAGGTTCGAGAACAAAAACGGGTTTGAAAATTTTGACATCTTCGAGATTTCCGCCTTCCGGCACGGCGGATTTCGTCAAAGCGATATTTCCCGCATTAATATCACCCGAAGTTCCTTCGATTCTGCCTTCGCGCAAGGTCAGGCGAACTCCGGCGACATTCAGACTTCCGAGAATCGCCGCGTCCGTCGTGATTTTCGCAATTTTTAAATTATTTGAATAAATTTTTGTTTCGTTTCCGGCAATATTAACATTGACATCGGTTGCCGCTATATTGCCGATTTTTGCGCTTTCGGTATCGAGATTATCGGCTTGCAGGTTTCTTGCATTGATGTCGGTCGAGTTTTTTGAGTTGCGGATTCGGATGTCGTTTGCCGACAGATTTCGCAGTCTTCCGTCTGCCGTTTCAAGCGTTTCGGAGCGCACGCTTGCTGCGGTAATATCGGTTGTGTCGCCGCTGTTTTTTAATTTTAGATTATTTGCCGTAGCATTTCTTAAAGTAAGATCATCGGTTTTTACGCTTCCTGCCGTTAAATTCGGCGCGGAAACGTCGGTTACGCCGTTTGCGGTTGAAAGTTCAACATTGCGCGTTTGCAGGTTTTCGATATTAACGTCGGGCGACACAAAACTCCGCGCCCGAACATCGCCGAAATTTGCGCCGAATTGTTTTTCTTTATAATCGGCAACCGCGTCTTTGATAAATAATCCGGTGATCGTGCCGAGCGGCGTTTTGGCACCGATTGCCTGAAGCTCGCCGACCCACCGAAAATCCGTTCCGGTGCCGCGAATGTTGCCGATCAGTTGCGGATAATCAATGACAAAATCTTCAAAGGTGAGCATTTCCGCCACAGCTTTGCCGTTGGCGTTATACATCGAATCTTCGTAATCCGCGACGGCGTTTATTTTTACGGCTTTCAAACGAATGTTATCCGCCGCCAGAGATTCCGAGAAAACTTCGCCTTCGACCTTAAATACATCACCTTCGCCCGTCACCGTTCCGCTGAAATTGCCGATGCCGCGAATCGAAGTTCCGAGCGGAAAAACAGTCGAAGTCTGCGTCAGATCAACCGTCGAATCAATCTTTAGATTATATTTCGGAGATTCCCAATCGGTCAGCGTTCCGGTCAGATTCGATTCGCCGAGCGGCGTTGTCAGTTTCAGAGAGGAAATTTCCGCGCCTTGATTATAAACGATGCCCGTCGCCTGAATCGTAATCGGTGCAACCTTGCTTTCATCGTAAGTAAATTGCGAATCGGTCGAATTAAAATTTACTTTGTAACGCTTTTGCTCGTCGGGAACTTCGTAATTTTCAGGTTCAAAACCGAGCACGATATTATTTGCATCGGCACTGATCTTGCGCTGAACATCGCCGAAATGAACGATTCCGTCGCGCAGAGAAAATTTCATGGAAGAATATTTAAACTTGACACTCGATCCGGCTTCATCCTCGACCAGTTTCAGATTGGCAAAATTTGAATTGCCGTTTTCGTCAAATCTCACCCACGCTTCAACGTCTTTTAACTCGGTCGTGTCAATGCTGATGTCGCGGCTGAGCTGCCAGGCGTAAAGGTCTGTAATCGTTAAACCGAGATCGGCTTCACCGATGCGAAAAAGCCGTTCGCCCGTGATTTTATCGTTAAATGTCGCACCTCTAAGCACTAATCGACGCGGCGAAGCTCCAACTCGAAATTCCTTAGCAAAAACGACAACGCCGATTTCATTCATTTTGGCAACGAATTGAGCTTTGATATAGTCGTCAAAATAGCCGATGCGGTATAAAACAGTCACCAGACCGGCGATCAATACGAGGAGAATTGCCGCGGCACCGAACGCAATTCCGACATTTCGCCGCGTAAAAATCCTTCTTTGCCGCACTGCTTCCGCCGGAGATTCTTCCGCCGGATTTTCCTGCCCTGCTTGTTCCTGAATTTCTTCAGATGTATTATTTTCTTCTGACATTTAATTCCCGGAGAGAGTAATTAAATTTAGTTCAAAGGGGTTTATTTATTCGTCGGTTTCTTTTCTCCTGATTATTGTAAAACTATTTAAATTAATTATCCAATCTAACAACCGTACCGCCGTCCGTCCCGGCGGCTGTCCGGTGAGCGTCTCGCTCACCAATCTCGACATAAAAAAAACTTGAACGCGAGTGCGGGACGCACTCTTGGACAGCCGCCGGGACGGACGGCGATACATTTCTTCAAACAGATTCGACATTAACAATTTCCAGATCAAACGCTTCAATCGCATTTACGTGCGGCGGATGATTCGTTAAAAGATTTATTTTCTTTACGCCGAGATCGTTTAAAATCTGCGCTCCGATGCCGTAATCGCGCGCATTGCCGTAACCCGTTTCGCGTTTTGCCGTTTGAAAATCTACATTTTTCTCCTGCATCACGCCGTATGTTTGAAGCTGATGAATCAAATCGAGATTATGTTCGCGCTGCCTGAGATAAAGAATCACGCCTTTTTTAGCATCGGAAATTTTTTTCAGCGAAGCCTGAATCGCCTGCGCCGCTTCGCCTAAATTCGAACCGAACATCGCAAAGGTTATATTCTCGGTTTGGACGCGCACCAGAACGGGTTCGTTGTCCCGGGAAAAATCTCCGCCCATCGTCATGGCGACGTGCGTTTCGCCGTTAATGATATTTTCGTAAATAATTGCGCGGAAAATCCCGTATTCGGTCGGCAGATCGGTTTCGACGACGCGCCGCACGAGCGTTTCCTTTTCGATGCGATAACGCACCAGATCGGCGACCGAAATAATTTTCAAACCGTGTTTTTCGGCAAAAACTCTTAACTCGGGCAGCCGCGCCATCGTTCCGTCTTCGTTCATAATCTCGCAGATGGCGGCGGACGGATCGAGTCCGGCGATTCGCGCAATATCAACACTCGCTTCGGTTTGCCCGACGCGCACGAGAACGCCGCCGCGTTTCGAGCGAAGCGGAAAAATATGTCCGGGACGCGCCAGATCATTGGGTTTTGTTTTCGGGTCAACGGCGGTCAGAATCGTTTTGGCGCGGTCGGCGGCGGAAATTCCGGTCGTAACGCCTTCTTTGGCTTCGATGGAAATTGTAAAAGCCGTGCCGAAACCCGAAGTGTTTTCCTGCGTCTGCGGCGGCAATTGCAGATAATCGCAGCGTTCTTCGGTCAGCGGCAGACAGATCAGCCCGCGGGCGTGCGTTACCATAAAATTGATGATTTCCGGCGTAACCTTTTCCGCCGCGCAGACCATATCGCCTTCGTTTTCGCGGTCTTCGTCATCAACGATTATTATCATTTTGCCGTTCTTTATTTCTTCGGCGGCTTCTTCGATGGTAGCTAGTGACATATTTGGATTTTGGATTTTGGATTTTAGATTTTGGATTTATCCGAAATCTTTATATAAAGCGTAAATTTTAACGAAAACCGACTAATTTATCTAACGGAGTATTTGTTTTACCTTTTACCTTTGTCTGGGTATTTGTTTTACTTTTTACCTTTTACCTTTTACCTTTGTTTCAATGTCTTTTGAACTGAAACTTGCTCTGAAATATTTTCGTGCGCGGCGAAAATCTCTGGCGCGTTTTACGTCGCTCGTCGCCGTAATCGGAATCGCGGCGGGCGTGGCGAGTTTGATTCTGGCGCAATCGCTCGCCCAAGGTTTTGCCGATGAAATGCGCGATAAAATCCTGACAAATACGCCGCATATTTCCGTTTTTATGCAAAATGGCGGCGAGATTTTCAATTGGAAAGACGTAAAACGCGAACTCGAAAAATCGGAAAACGTCGCGGAAATCTCCGAAACAGGTTTTGAAAACGCCGTCATTATCGGCAAAGACGCGTCCAATTACGCGATGCTTCGCGTCGTTTCAAGTTCCAAGTTCCAAGTTCCAAGTTCCAAAGAAAAGGAAGGACAAAGGACAAAAGATAAAGGACAAATTATCGCAATTTCAATCGGCAGGGAACTTGCCGTCAAAACAAAGTTAAAAATCGGCGATGAAGCGGAAATTATTACATTTGAAAATGAAACGGCGAAAAATTCAAAGGTTCGCATTGTTGATATTTTT
Source organism: Pyrinomonadales bacterium (assembly GCA_038246645.1). Taxonomy (GTDB): domain Bacteria; phylum Acidobacteriota; class Blastocatellia; order Pyrinomonadales; family Pyrinomonadaceae; genus JAHCHG01. The sequence goes on along the minus strand of JBBRVS010000105.1, from coordinate 3,278 downwards.
CAAACCGGACTTTATGAATATGATTCGACGTGGATAAATTTATCTTCCGAAAATTATGTAAAACTTAAGGAAAAACAACGATTTACGCCGAAGGTTTTGAGCGTTTCGGTCAAAGACATTTATGAGGCGGACAAAACCGCGGACGAAATCCGCATCACATTGGGCGAAAGTTTTAAGGTTTTGGATTGGCAGGAAGCGAATCAGCCGCTTTTTGCCGCTTTGAGTCTTGAAAGACGAGTTGCGCTCGCCATAATTTCTTTGATAATTTTTATTGCGGCTTTGAATATTACGACGACGCTGGCGCTACTCGTTAATGAAAGAAAACTCGACATCGCCGTTTTGCGAACGTGCGGCGCAAAGATGAAAAGTCTGATCTTTATTTTTTTGTTGGAAGGAGTGTTTTTGGGATTTGTCGGAATTTTTTTCGGCGTAATTTTCGGTTTGGCGGGCGCATTTTTAGGCAATTATTTTCAAATTATCCGTTTGTCTGAAGAAGTTTATTCTTTAAGTTATATTCCGTTTCGCCCGGATTTGATAAATATTTTGCTGATTATTTTCGGCGCATTTATAATATGTTTGGCAGCAACCGTTTATCCGGCATTTAAAGCCAGCCGCATCAAACCTTTAGAAAATTTGCGGGCGCAATAATTTTTGGAGTTTCCGCCCGTTTAAAACTATATCTTAATTAACGCCCGGAAAATATTATTCTTGATAAATTTGCAAAAAAAGTTCAGACTTCTTTTTATAACGCATTTAGTTTTCTAAAAAGTCTAAGTGTTTGAAAATCGTACCGCCGCCGTCTCGGCGGCTGTCGTGGCAGCATCTCGCTGCCACGCGTATTAAACGTTAAAAACTCTGAAGCTTGAACGTGAGAGCGAGACGCTCTCACGACAGCCGCCGGGACGGCGGCGTTACATTTTTTTATTATATTTATGTTTGAACGCTACACAGAAAAAGCGCGAAGAGTGATCTTTTTTGCGCGTTACGAAGCATTACAATACGGTTCGCAGGTCATTTCGCCCGAACATATTCTTTTGGGTCTGATGCGCGAGGACAAAACGGTTTCGGCGAGATTTTTCCCCTTTCGCAACAGTTTGACGGTCGAAGCGGTGCGCCGCGAGGTCGAGGAAAGAATCGTTTTGCGCGACCGGATTCCGCAATCGGCGGAACTTCATCTGGCACCCGAAACCAAACGGATTTTGGCGTTTGCCAATGAAGAAGGCGTAAAACTCAAAAATCGCCATATCGGTCCCGAACATATACTTTTGGGGCTTCTGCGCGAAGAACGCTCGATTGCCGCGGAAATTCTTTATCAATACGGTCTTCGCCTGCAAAATGTGCGCGAAGCGGTGGCGCGGCAAAACGGTTTTCCGAATTTCAGCGCGATCAGCGGCGAAAAATCCAAAGTTCCGCATCTTCAGGAATTTACGAGAGATTTAACGTCCGACGCGGCGGAAGGAAAACTCGATCCGCTAATCGGGCGCGAAAAAGAAGTTGAAAGAATTATCGAAATTCTCTGCCGCCGGACGAAAAATAATCCGGTTTTGATCGGTGAATCCGGCGTCGGAAAAACGGCGATTATCGAAGGTTTGGCGCAGCGCATTATTTCGGGCGACGTGCCGACGTTTCTTGAAAATAAGCGAATTCTGTCGCTCGATCTGTCTCTGATCGTCGCCGGAACGAAATATCGCGGACAATTTGAAGAACGGCTCAAGAAAATTATGAGCGAACTCAAAGAAAACAAACAATATATTGTTTTCATAGACGAGCTTCACACCTTGGTCGGCGCGGGTTCGGCGGAAGGCACGCTGGACGCGGCAAATATTTTGAAACCCGCACTTTCACGCGGCGAAATTCAATGCGTCGGCGCGACCACGCCGAACGAATTCCGCAAATCAATCAAAAAAGACCGCGCCCTCGAAAGACGTTTCCAATCGGTTAATGTCGTTCAGCCGACCGAAGCCGAAGCCCTGCTGATCGTTCAGGGACTTGCCGAAAGATATGAGGCGTTTCACCAGATTCGCTATTCAAAAGAAGCTCTCGAAGCCGCTGTTTATCAATCGAACCGCTATATTCCCGAAAGATTTTTGCCGGATAAAGCCATTGACGTTTTAGACGAAGCCGGAGCGCGCGCCAAACTGCGCTATCAGCACGAAGCGCAATCCGAACCTTCGTGGAAGGAAACGGTCGAAAACTGGAAAAAAACCGTTACGGAAGATCAAAGAATCTCGCTCGAATTGCAGACTTTGGAAGATTCTTTTTTCGCCGTCGAAGTTTCCAAAGACGACGTTGAAGAAGTGATTGCCCGCTGGACGGGAATTCCGGTGCAGTCCATTAAAAAGGAAGAAGGAAAAAAACTTCTCGAAATCGAAAAGGAACTGCACCGCCGGATTATTTCGCAGAGAACGGCGATTTCCGCGCTGGCAAGAGCGATTCGGCGTTCGCGTGCCGGACTTAAAAATCCGAACAAACCCGTCGGCTCGTTTCTTTTTTTAGGTCCGACCGGAGTCGGGAAAACGGAAGTTGCGCGAAGTCTGGCGGAATTTCTGTTCGGCTCGGAACGCGCACTCGTCCGATTTGATATGTCGGAATTTATGGAAAAACACACGGTGGCGAAATTTATCGGCTCGCCGCCCGGATATGTCGGACACGAAGAAGGCGGACAATTGACCGAAAAACTGCGCCGTGTGCCGTATTCATTGGTTCTTTTTGATGAAGTTGAAAAAGCGCATCCCGATTTGTTTAATATTTTACTGCAGGTGTTTGAAGACGGAATTTTAACCGACGCGCAGGGCAATCAGGTTGACTGCAAAAACGCGATCTTTATCATGACTTCAAATATCGGCGCGAGATTTATTCAAAAACGCGCCAGTTTAGGCTTTCAAACCGGCGCGGATTCTTCGCGCGAGAAAATGGAAGATCAGGTGATGAGCGAAGTTAAAAAGACCTTTGCTCCCGAATTTGTTAATCGTCTGGACGAAATCATTATTTTCGACGAGCTTTCCGATGAAGATTTAATGCAGGTCATTGATTTGCAGGTCAATCAGCTGAATGAAATTTTGACGCAGCACACGTTGCAGATTCGGCTGACCGAGGGCGCAAAACGCTGGCTGATCGAAAAAACTTGTGTTGACCGCAAATACGGCGCACGCCCGTTGAAACGCGCTTTACAGAGAAACGTCGAGGACGAACTTTCCGAATCTTTGATTCAAGGGAAATTGAGTAAAGAAAGTCTGGTCGAAGTTTTCTGCGAAAATGATAAATTGGCATTTCGCCCG
>JBBRVS010000104.1:0-18749 GCA_038246645.1 Pyrinomonadales bacterium | reverse complement strand
TACCTCATAAAGCTCTGCCAAATCGAAGTCAAGCATTACCTTGTGACCTCTAATCTCATAGATTTTATTTTGGATAAGCTCTAACTCCATTGGTATTAATGAACTTTTCGTAAAGGATAACCAATATATGTGCCTGATAATTCAATGTTTTTTAAAACCTGAGAACCGGCTGCAATGACGGAGTCAGCTACGACATTCGTATTGTTTGCTACGACGGTATTACTTCCAATAAAACAACGGTCACCAATATTGGCTTGTCCGTTAATGACAGAAGCGGTTGAAATATGGCAGAAATTACCAATTTTTGCTTCGTGCTCGATCAATGATTTTGTATTTAAAATGCATCCTTTCCCAACTATTGCACCAGAATTTACCAGTGCATGGTGCATAATTACAGAACCTTCTTCAATTCTTGCATTTGGGCTTACGTAAGCTAACGGACTAATTATAACTGGTAGCTTCCCTCCTGCCTTAATAACTTTATGAAATATGATTTCCCGTAATTCCGGAGATTTTATCTGCCCGACTGTAATCAGAAAATCAGAACACTCAGGTAAAAATCTTTCCAACTCATTTTCAGTACCAATGACTGAGTAGTTTAACACCTTCTGACCGATTTTTTCAGGTAAATCAAGAATGCCTAGAATCTGATAAATTCCGGTATGCTCGACTACGTCAATGCATGAAATGCAATGTCCGCCACCTCCAATCAGAATAATTGGTTTCATTTTATTCCTGGAATTACACTGCTTGGTATATTTACAACTCTGTCGGCCAGCCATTCTGAATTCGATAAATCACCGCATTGACATTTTTCGAACATTGGCAATCTATTCATTAATTCCCAGACCGGTCGTGTCATTATTCCCTGGCTATTTGATTCCGTTAAGAACAAATTACGTTCTGCTGCTGATTCAAAGATGATAAGATTTAGCCAGTAATTGGAAATGCAATGTTCAGGTTCATGGAAAAAATTGATATTCTTATTTCGGAACATAAACGAATAATTTAAAATCAAAAAAAGCGGAAGTTTGTATAAACTTCCGCTTTTTAGTTGAAATCTGAAATCTGAAATCTGAAATCTATTAAGTTCCGGTTTCCCAACTGCTCATATATTCGAGCATTTCGGGAGTTAAGGTATCAATCGAAATTCCGAGCGATTGCAGTTTCAGACCGGCAATTTCCTGATCTACTTCTTTCGGAAGTACGTGAACTCTGTTTTCGAGTTTGCCCTGGTTTTTAACCAGATATTCAGCCGACAGAGCCTGATTGGCAAAGCTCATATCCATCACGCTCGCCGGATGACCTTCCGCCGCCGCCAGATTGATCAGGCGACCTTCGCCGAGCACGATCACGCTTCTGCCGTTTTTGCCCATATATTCCTGGACGAACGGTCGGCGGTCGGCAACTTCTTCGGACATTTCCTTTAACGCTTCGAGATTCAGTTCGAGATCGAAGTGTCCGCTGTTGGCGACGATGGCGCCGTCCTTCATCAATTCGAAATGTTCTTTGTCAATGACGTGGCGGTTGCCCGTGACGGTGACAAAGAAATCGCCGATTTTGCAGGCTTCGCCCATCGGCATCACGCGGAAACCGTCCATCACGGCTTCGATTGCCTTGATCGGATCAATTTCTGTCACAATCACATTCGAACCCATTCCGCGCGCACGCATCGCCGTGCCTTTACCGCACCAGCCGTAGCCGACGACGACGAAATTCTTTCCGGCAAGCAAAATATTGGTCGCGCGGATGATTCCGTCGAGAGTTGATTGTCCGGTGCCGTAGCGGTTATCAAAGAAATGCTTGGTTTGTGCGTCATTGACAGCCATCGCCGGGAAACTCAAAACTCCGGCTTTTTCCATCGCGTTCAAGCGAACTATGCCGGTCGTCGTTTCTTCGGTCGTACCGATGATCGTGTCTGCCAGTTCCTTCTTTTCCTTAAGCATCGTCGCGACAACGTCCGAACCGTCATCAATAATAATGTCGGGGCTTGTGTCGAGAGCCGCACGAACGTGGCGCATATATGTTTCGGTTGATTCACCCTTGATCGCCATCACCGGAATACCGTATTCGCTGACTAAAGCGGCGGCAACATCATCCTGCGTCGAAAGCGGATTCGAAGCGATCAAAAGCGATTCCGCGCCGCCCGCTTGAAGCGTTCTGGCTAAATTCGCCGTTTCGGTCGTAATATGCGCGCAGGCGATTAATTTCACGCCGGCGAGCGGTTTTTCTTCGGCAAAACGCTCACGTATCAGGCGCAGAACGGGCATTTCGCGGTCTGCCCAGTCGATTCTTTGTTTTCCTTGCGGTGCAAGATTTATGTCTTTAATATCGTATTCCATTGATAATCCTTCTTGTGCCATATTTTTTTATTTTTTTATCTTTTTGTAAAAATCCTTTTTAATTTTATTGTCAAAAATGGCAAACCGTCTTTTATGTGAATGAAATTTCAAATTATTCACAATAAAGCAGTTTGCCATTTTGTTAAATGATTTAAGCTCCCGTTCCGTTGGTCGCGCTGAGGGAACTTAACAGTGCATCCGTCTTATCGGTTTTTTCCCAGCTGAATTCATCATTCGTGCGTCCGAAATGTCCGAATTTTGAGGTTGCGTTAAAGATCGGTCGGCGTAGGTCCAGAGCTTCGATAATACCTTTCGGTGTTAATACGAAATTAGCCCGAACCGCATCAGCGAGTTTGTCGTCATCTACGCGACCCGTGCCGTGCGTATCAACCAGAACAGAAACCGGTTCGGCAACGCCGATGGCGTATGCCAGCTGAACGGTACATTTATCGGCTAAACCAGCCGCCACGATGTTTTTGGCGATATAGCGCGTCATATATGCCGCCGAGCGATCAACCTTCGTCGGGTCTTTACCCGAAAACGCGCCGCCGCCGTGCGGTGCATAACCGCCATATGTATCAACAATAATTTTGCGTCCGGTCAGACCGGCATCGCCCATCGGACCGCCGACAACGAAACGTCCGGTCGGATTGATGTGATATTTCGTGTTTTCATCGAGCAGATCGGCGGGAACGGTTGATTTGATAACCTTTTCCAGAATATCTTCACGAAGCTGCTCGGTTGTGACATCATCGGCGTGCTGGGTTGAAACAACGACGGCTTCAACGCGGAACGGTTTGCCGTCGCGGTATTCGATGGTTACTTGCGATTTGCCGTCAGGGCGCAGATAGGGAAGTTCGCCGCTGCGGCGGACATCGGAGAGCTTTCTCGTTAAATTATGCGCCAGCTGAATCGGCAGAGGCATCAATTCCGGTGTTTCGTTACAAGCGAACCCGAACATCAAACCCTGATCGCCCGCGCCGCCCGTGTCAACGCCCTGTGCAATGTCCGGCGATTGTGTGCCAAGCGCGTTCAAGACCGAACAGGTATTGCTGTCGTAACCGAAAAGCGCGTTGTTATAACCGATTTCGTGAATCGTATCGCGTACGATTTTCTGGTAATTAACTTCCGCCGTTGTGGTGATTTCACCTGCCAGAACGGCAAGTCCGGTGGTTACTAAGGTTTCACAAGCGACTCGGGCAGTCGGGTCTTGTGCCAAGATTGCGTCCAAAATAGCGTCTGAAATTTGATCGGCAATTTTATCCGGGTGTCCTTCCGTAACTGATTCGGAAGTAAATAAAAAATTTGTGTTACTCAATATATTTGCAACTCCTTTAATTTATATAAATAGATTTTAATCTGCGATAGATAACAAAACGAAAATTTTACCGTTTTATTAAATGAGTGTCAAAACTAATTCCAAAGTAATCTCTGTTTGAGCCTTTTGTTTTGACAAAAAAAAAAATTCATTGCTCCGGCATGCAAAGCGTTAAAAATATGAATTCGGCGAGTAGATCGCCGGAAATCTGCCAATTGATTGTCGGACTTGCCAATCTGCACGGCGGCGCGGATAATATCACAAACATCAACCGTATAAGAAATAGTTAAGCACCAAGGGATAATTAAAATTGGATAACGGATAATGTCAGAAAGCTCTTAAATTCTCTTACATCTGATGTTTAAAGGGATTTTTAGAATTTTCATAATATCTTAAAACTTTTGCTCACCTGCTTACAAAACAATTTCCGAGGGAATTGTTCCAGTCGAATTGTTTGGTCAATCGGCAGGCAAGCCGGATCAAACCAATTAGGGATTTATAAAAAATGATTAATGAAGACAGAAAACTGCAATATTGGAATCATTTTACGAGCAAAACTCAAAAGGGTTTTCGCCCGAAAAACATCACCGATCTTCGATTAGGGCAGATAAAAGACCACATTTTAAAGGACGCACTTTTTTGGGAAGATGTGTTGTCATCTGCCGAAACGAATGATAAAGCACCCGAGGAACTGATGTCATCCTCAGATTCTGACTATCAAAATACCCGTTCAAAGTTTTGGGTGACAATACGAAAAAAGATCGAACAACAATCTGTAGAATCAAACAAAAGATACCAAAATTTCAAAAAAAGATAAAAATATACCAAACAGGCTTTTTAGAATATTGGATTAATCTGACGCGAATATAATTTTATAAAACTAATTCTACATCAGAAAACTCAAAATAAAGAAAGCCGGTAAACCATAAAACTTTGAAGAAAAAGGCAAGAAAGATGGCAAACTCAAGCGGGGAATGATGGTCAGTAACTATTAAAGTATGCAGCTAAGGCTAGCTGCATACTTTAATAGTTACAATATATTATTATATCATTTGCGTCCGATAATAAAGATTATGTTATATTTATAACATAATACGCAAACCGGGTCAATTTCTCGCCTTGATCCGGTCAAACGCCTCTTTCAGAGCACGCAAAACATTTTTGTCATTAAAATCGCGCTCTTCGTGAAAACGAATTTCCAGAGTGAATTTATTTTCTGCCGAGGAAAATTTGAAAATATTTTTCACGGCAGATTTCGGCTTGGATAGATCTGAATTTGAAACCGGTTTTTGCTTTTCGTGTGTCGGTCGTGCTTTTTGCCGGACTTCTTTGCGCGTCAAATTTTCCACGGAAATATTTTCAACAAATCGGTGCATCGCCGCTTCGTCAAATTGTCTGGCAATTTCCAGTAAAACCGATTTCGCGTTGATGTTGGCTTGGCGGCATTTTTGGCGGATTGATTCAGGCAGTCCGGCGATGGTCAGCGATTCGGTGACGGTTGTGCGGCTTTTGCCGATCTGCCGGGCAATTTCTTCGTGCGTGTAGTTAAATTTTTGGCTCAAAAAAGCCAGCCCGTCGGCGACTTCCCAGATGGTTAAATCCTTTCTTTGGAGATTTTCGATCAGAGCGATCTCGGCGATTGATTTATCGTCGAGATCGAGTTCGATACACGGAACCTCTTCCAAACCGGCAAGGGTTGCGGCGCGCCAGCGTCTTTCGCCGGCGATAATCATCCAGATACCGTTTTGTTTATCGGGTTTGACCAGAATCGGCTCTAAAATGCCTTTTTGGCGGATCGAGTCGGATAATTCGCTCAGATCACCGATTTCGACGCGCGGTTGTTCGGGATTCGGGATGAGTTTATCAATCGGCAGAGTTTTACCGATTGACCGGTAATTGCGGGTTAATTCCTCGACATAATGAGAATCATGGCGCATTTTCACGCCGCTCGGCAGTCCTCTCTTAGACACGTTTTAAAACCTCCAGACATAATTTTTTATATTCATTGGCGCCGGAAGAATTCGGTGCGTAACTAAAAATCGCTTCCTTGTGGGCGGGCGATTCTTCGAGCCGGACACTTCTCGTAATGATTGTCTTAAATGTTTTATTTCCAAAGACTTTACGAATATGTTCCGCGACATCTTTGGAGAGCGCCGTGCGCTTATCGAACAGAGTGACAAGAACTCCCAGAATAGCCAATTCGGGATTCGGACGCGAGCGCACTTTTTCGATGGTTTCGAGTAGATCGTCCGTGCCTTCGAGCGCAAAATAAGAAGACTGGATCGGAATCAACACGTTGTTTGCCGCAACCAGTGCATTTACCGTAATTAAACCGAGCGTCGGCGGCGTGTCTATAAAAATAAAATCGTATTTTTCGCGGATCTCGCCGATCCGATCCCTGAGCCGGAAAATCGCCTCGAAATCACCGACCAGTTTTGCTTCCAGTTTCGCCAGATTTATTTTTGCCGGAACGATGTCGAGTTTTTTGACACCGGTCGGATAAATAAAGCTTTCCCATCCTGGCGAAATTTCCGTAAAAAGTTCGAATGCGCTGTTTTTAATTTCACTCGGTTCGATAAAGGAGAGCGAAGAATTCCCCTGCGGATCGAGATCAATTAACAGAACTCTCTTCCCTTTGAGAGCGCAGGCGGCTGCCAGATTAATCGCCGTCGTAGTCTTTCCGACTCCGCCTTTTTGGTTAGCTATCACAGTTATCATTTTTTAGTGTTTTTAAAGAAATTTATCAACCGATTAAATCAGGCCACTCCTCGGTTGTCGGAACGGTTTCGTCGCCTTCAAATTCCGGTTCGGGTTGCGTGGCGGTTACCGAAAGTTCTAAAACCTTCTGCGCGACAAAGATCGAGCAATCGAGGCGCAGAGCCAGGGCGATGGCATCCGACGGACGCGCATCCAAAGCCAGTGTTTCGCCGTTTTTATCAACCAGTTCGATCGAAGCGTAAAAGGTATTATCGAGTAAATCGGTAATAATTACTTTGGAAGCCTGAAAGCCGCATTCGATGATAAAATTACGAAGCAGATCGTGCGTCATCGGTCGCTGCGGCACGATTTTTTCGATTTCCAGGGCGATGGCATTGGCTTCAAAGGCACCGACCCAGATCGGCAGAATAGTTTCCGAATCAATCCCCTTCAAGACGACAATTGGCGTATTGGTATTCGGATCCATGATTAAAGCACCGATTTTTACTTCTACAAGCATTTTGACCTCAGAGTTAGAATTTTAGCAAATTTCACCGTGCAGGGTAAAAGATTTAGCCTCGGTTATTTTGACTTTGACAATTTTTCCCAAAAGATTTTCCGTCCCTTTGAAATTGACGACTTTATGACACGTCGTATGACCGGAAAATTCATTATCATTTCTGGTCGAAATTTTTTCAACCAGAACTTCGACTTCTCTATTCAGATAATTTTGTAAAGCTTTCAATTGAAAGTGCTTTTGAACAACTTCGAGTTCGAGAAATCTGCGGGTTTTTTCTTCGAAGGAAACATCATCAGCCATCTCGAACGCCGGAGTTCCGGGGCGCGGCGAGTATCGGAAGATATACGCACTATCGTATTCGCAGTATTTGACGGCTTCGATCGTCGCCTGAAAATCTTCGAGTGTTTCGCCCGGAAACCCGACAATCAGATCTGTGGTGAGAGATATTTTTCTTGCGGAAGATTTTATTTTGTCAATCCTTTTAAAATAATTTTCGATCGTATGACCGCGCCGCATAGCTCTTAAAATATTATTACTGCCCGACTGGACAGGCAGATGCACCCAATTACATAAATTTTCGTTTTCATTGACGGCATCAACAATGTCTCCGTGAAAATCTCTGGGAAACGAGGTGTTAAATTTTATCCGCTCGATCTCGGTGGCGGCAACGGCTCTGAGCAGTCTGGAAAAAGGGGTCGCGCCGGAAAATTTCTCGAACCCCGCATCGTTTGCCGGGCGGTAGCTGTTGACATTCTGACCGATCAGATGAATTTCCCGGACACCTTCCCTTTTTAATTTCAAGACTTGCCGGATGATTTCCGAAGCGGAGAGACTTTTTTCCCTGCCTCTCGAAAAAGGAACGATGCAATACGTGCAAAATTTATTACAGCCTTCTATAATCGGCAGAAAACCGATGTATCGGGAATGTCTGTAATTTTCGTCAACAGACCAGTCATATGCGTTTTCCCTGGCGCCTAAATCGATGACATTTTTTTTGCCGCCGAGGACATTTTCGATTGCCTCGGAGACGCGTCCGACGGCTTTCGTACCGAGTATAAAGTCTATTTCGCGGTTTTGCCGAAAGAGTGTTTCGCCTTCGAGTTGGGCGACACAGCCGAGAACGCCGACCATTTTTTTCGAGCTTTTCGAGTTTTCCGCCTTGCGAATCTGACCGACTCTTGTATAAAGTTTCTGTTCGGCTTTCTCTCTGACGGAACAGGTATTGATCAGGACGATTTCGGCTTCGTCTGCTACCGCGGTAATTTCGAAACCGTCTGCTTTCAGAACGCTTAAGACTCGTTCGGAATCCGACACATTCATTTGACAGCCGTAGGTTTCAAGATAAACTTTTTTCATATTGAAATAACTAAAAAAATAAAATTTATGCAACAAGAGCCGGTAAAATCAGACTTTAAATCCAGAGATTTCGTGCATCTGCATCTACATACGGATTATAGCCTTTTACAAAGTACAATCCAACTCAAGCCGCTCACAAATTCTTTAAAGGAATTGGATATGAAAGCCTGCGCGATCACCGATTACGGAAATATGTTCGGGGCGATTTCCTTCTATAACGCGATGAAATCCAGCGGACTGCACCCGATCATCGGCTATGAAGCCTACCTCACCTTCGGCAGCCGCCTCGACCGCGGCACACCGCTCGAAGCCGGGGAACGTCCATATTACCGGATCGTGCTTCTGGCAAAAGATTTCGAGGGTTATTTAAATCTGGTATATCTCGCGTCAAAGGCATACACCGAAGGTTTTCATCATAAACCGAGGATTGATCTGGAACTTTTAGCGGAAAAAAGTACGGGATTAATTGCCCTCTCATCCGGGTTTGAGGGAGCGGTCTGGCATTATTTGTTTCGGGATAATTTTCAGAAGGCACTGGAGACGACAAAAAAGTTCGGGGACATTTTCGGACAGGATAATTTTTTTATCGAAATCCAAAACCACGGTTTGGAAAAGGAACAAAAAGTTCGCCGGGATATTCTTGATTTGTCCGAAAAGACCGGAGTCTCGCTCGTGGCGACCAATGATACGCACTATATTTCCGTTGAAGATGCCAGGGCGCACGAGGTTCTGATGTGCATCGGCGACGGCAAGACGATTTATGACAGTACGCGGACGGTGTTCGAGGCGAAAAATTATCATCTGAGTTCGGCTCGGGAGATGTGGAATTTATTCGGCAGCGAATTGCCGGAATCCCTGACCAACACACTGAAAATCGCCGAAATGTGCCGGGTCGAGATTCCGCTCGAAGACAATCTCGAATTGCCGGATTTTCCGATTCCGGCGGGAAGTATTTGCGCGACGACGGATGAATATTTCTCCGAAGTCGTCAGGCAGGGGTTCGAGCAGCGCCGAAGAAGCGTCTGGGAACCGCTTCAAGCCAAAGAAAAATTAAAATATTCGTTTGAAGATTACGAGAAAAGAATCAATTCGGAAATTTCGACGATTACGGATATGAAATTTCCGGGTTATTTTCTGATCGTCTGGGATTTCATCAAATACGCCGTCGAGCAAGGCATTCCGGTCGGTCCGGGGAGAGGCTCGGCAGCCGGGTCATTGGTCGCCTATTGTCTCGGAATTACGGATGTCGATCCGCTCCAGTATGACCTGTTGTTCGAGAGATTCCTCAATCCCGAAAGAGTTTCGATGCCCGACATAGACATAGATTTCTGTGTTCGCGGGCGGGCGGAGGTGATCAATCACGTTTCGGATCTATACGGTCGCGAATCGGTCTGTCAGATCGTCACCTTCGGAACGATGGCATCAAAAGCGGCAATCAAAGATGTCGGGCGGGCACTGAATATGCCCTACGGCGATGTCGAAAAAATTGCCAAATTGATGCCGCCGCCGGTGCGCGGCAGAAATATCAGTATTTCTAAGGCAATCGAACAGGTTGCCGATCTGAGCAAACTGATCGAAGCCGACCCGCAGGTCAGAGAGGTCGTTGATCTGGCGCTGCGGATCGAGGGCTGCGCGCGGCATTCGTCGGTTCATGCGGCGGGGGTCGTTATTTCGCCGAAACCGCTTTATGAAAAGATACCGGTCGCACTTTCGGGCAAGAATGAATTGACGAGTCAATACACGATGGGCGATCTCGAAAAAGTCGGGATGCTTAAGATGGATTTTCTTGCATTAACCACCTTAACAATCATAAGCGACTGCTTAAAAACGCTTAAACAAAACACCGGGATTGAAATTGACTGGAGCCGGATCCCGCTCGATGATAAGAAGGCTCTGGAACTTTTTGCAGACGGTCGCACGGAAGCCATCTTCCAGTTTGAATCGAGCGGGATGCGCCAGATCTGCCAACGCCTGAAACCGAAGGAACTGGAAGATCTGGCGGCTCTCAATGCGCTCTATCGCCCGGGACCGCTCGACGGCGGAATGGTTGACGATTTTATCGCCAGACACCGCGGCGAAAAGCGCGTCAAATATATCGTGCCGGAGATGACGGACATTTTAAGCAATACCTACGGGATTCTGGTCTATCAGGAGCAGATAATGCAGCTTGCCCAGAAACTTGCCGGATATACGCTGGGCGAAGCCGATCTGATGCGCCGGGCGATGGGCAAAAAGAAACGCGAAGAGATGGCGATTCACGCGGAAAAATTTGTCAGCGGCGCGGTTCTCCGGGGAATCGGGCAGGACAAGGCGGAAGAAATTTTTAATTTAATGGCACAATTTGCCGATTACGGGTTTAACCGGAGTCATAGTGTGGCATATGCTTATCTTGCTTACCGGACTGCTTATCTTAAAGCGCATTATCCTGCTTACTTTTATGCATCTGTTTTATCCAATGAATCTCAAGACGCGACGAAAATCTATAAATACTCGAATGAATTGCGTTCGGGCGGGCTGCAGCTTCTCCCGCCCGATATCAACGAGAGCGGCATAGGGTTTACGCCTCTCGATAACGCGGTCAGGTTCGGTCTGAGCGCGATCAAGGGAATCGGCACAAACAGTGTCGAGGCGATAATTTGTGCGCGGGCAGAACAGGGAAAATTCACTTCCCTTTTTGATTTTACAACCCGTATCGAGCAGGGAGCGGTCAATCGGAGGGGGCTGGAAAGCCTGATCACCGCCGGAGCCTTCGATTCGCTGAAACCGCCGGAGATGCCCGTGAATCTCTGGCGGGCAAAGCATTTTGCCGGTGTTAATGCGGCGATCTCTCACGGACAGAGAGTTTGGAATGATAAGATGAAGGGACAGACCGGTCTTTTCGGAGCGCCGGCAGACACGCCGGCGGATTTCGCCGGCGAATTGCCGTTAGTGCCTGCCTGGACGCAAAAAGAGCTTTCAAATCACGAGAAAAATGCGGTCGGTTTTTATTTGTCCACGCATCCGCTGGATGAATTTCAGGGCGTTCTGAGGGATCTGCAAATTTTGAATATTGCCGATTATGAGGAAATCAAAGCGGGCGATAGAATTACTTTTGCGGGAATTGTCGTCGGTTTACAGGTTCGCCACTCCAAGAAAGGCAATCGTTTTTGTATCTTCCGGTTGGAAGATCAATCAACGGGGGTTAAATGTCTGGCGTGGGCGGAAGCCTTTACGAAATATGCGGAGTTTCTCAAAGAGGAAGAATTACTGATCATTGACGGCAAGGTTGAATCCATCGAGGGGCAGGAAATAACTCTGATCCTCGAAGAAGCCAGAAAACTTGCGGATGCGGTTCCGCTCAAGGCGCAGAATGTTTCGATTACCCTGCCCGAAAATAGACTGAACGAACGTTTTCTCGAGGATATTTTCCGCCTTTTGAGCCGAGATCACGGCAGATGTGCCGTAAATCTGAATTTTATGATCGAGGGCGGGATTTTTCTGGAGATCAATTCCCAGCCGCTGCGGATTCAGGGTTCGAGCCGTCTGGAAGAGGATTTAAGAGAAAAAGGTTGTCAGGTCAAATGGTTTTTATAACAATTCAGATTTCAGATTTCAGATTTCAGAAAATATTTTGGAAGTAGGAAACATAAAACGATATGGAAACGGAAAACAACAAAGAAGCGTTTCGGAAGGTTCAGACGGCGAGGCATCCCGAAAGACCTTACACGAATGATCTTCTGGGTGCGATTTTTTCGGATTTTACGGAAATTCACGGCGACCGAAGGTATTCGGACGACCCGGCGATTGTCTGCGGTTTGGCGAAAATCGAAGGCAGAGAAGTTGCCGTCATCGGACAGCAGAAGGGGCGCGACATCAATCAGCGCCGACACCGAAATTTCGGTATGCCGAAACCGGAAGGCTACCGCAAGGCTCTGCGTCTGATGAAGTTAGCCGAAAAGTTCAAGAGACCCCTGATAACTCTGATAGACACGCCCGGCGCTTATCCCGGAATTGATGCCGAAGAGCGCGGGCAGGCGGAAGCGATCGCTTTTAATCTGCGCGAAATGGCGAGTTTGCAAATCCCTACGATTGTCATAATTTTAGGCGAGGGCGGTTCGGGCGGTGCCCTGGCGATCGGGGTCGGCGACCGTGTGCTGATGCTTGAAAACTCCGTCTATTCGGTGATTACGCCCGAGGGCTGCGCCGCCATTCTCTGGAAGGATGCGGGACAAGCGGCGCGGGCGGCGGAAAGTCTGCGTCTGACGGCTGATAATCTGTTTGAATTTGGCTTGATAGATGAAATTATAAAGGAATCTGCCGATTGGCGGATTGATTCGAATGTTTCGGACAAATCGAGCGAAACTGAACCGACCGTATTTCAGAAAGCGTCGAAACTGCTGAGCGACAGAATCTTGAAAAACTTAAAGGATCTGGAAAAATTAAAGGTTGCCGACCTTTTGGAAGCACGGTATCAGAAGTTTAGAAAAATGGGGGAATACGTTTCGTAAGCACCAATGGATACAAAATTAAAAATGGATAATGGATAATGGATAATGGATAATATTTGAAAACTCTTAAATTTTCTTACATCTGATGTTTACAGGGATTTTTAGAATTTTCATAATATCTTACAACTTTTGCTTACCTGCTTAATAACGGATAACTATATAATGATGAATGATGAATGATAAATGATGAATGATAAATCGTTTGTTGTCCGATTCATCATTCATCATTCATCATTTATTTAGAACGGAATATCGTCATCGGCGGGCGTCGCGGCATCATTCGAGCCGGAGCCGGTCGATTCATTAAAATCTTCGACATTGTCCGGAGCGTGGTCTGAACCGGACGCCATTTCATCAGAGCGACCACCGAGAAACTGCATCTCCGAGGCGGTTACATTTAATGTAAATCGATTATTTCCGTCGCGGTCTTGCCATTCCTCGATCTGGAGCCGCCCCTCGATATAAACTTGTTTGCCTTTGGTCAGGTATTTTGAGGCATTCTCCGCCAATTTACGCCAGAGTGTGATGCGAAACCAGGTTGTGACATCCTGAAATTCGCCGGATTTATCCTTTTTGCGGTCGTTGACGGCGACTGAAAAATCGCAGACGGCATCGCCCTGCGGAGTGTATCTTAATTCCGGGTCGCGCCCGAGATTTCCGATGACAATAATTTTGTTATAAGACATATAGTTTTTCCTCTCTCCTTTTAGAATATTATTTTTGAACAAACTTTTTCCTACGGTATCCTCATCTATCAAACAGGTCAAGTGATTTTATTTGTTTATTTGAGGTTATTTAAAGCATTTCTTCGACTAAAAATTTTTAAACATTTTACCGGATTACCGGAAATTATTTTTACTAGATTATACACATATTTTTACATTCATGAGAGTTTTATACAAATTGTCGGAAAGAAATTTTACAACGATATTTTTTGCCTGTATTTTGATATTTGCCGTTTTTCAAATTCAACTGCTCGCACAGAATCCCCCGGTCACAAGCACCGATTGGACACTTCCCTTGTCTCTCTGCCGGGAACCGGTCTCCAACAAAACGAATATTAAGCAAGTCGCGTCTGATAATACCTACAACATCTATATCTCCAGCTTAAATGGAACTCTGGAATCAATAGATATTCGGAAAAACAGAAATAATTGGACAGTAATTTTAGGAGCGGAAATAATTTCCAATATAGCAATTGATTCCAAAAATATTTATATTGTTTCAAAATCCGTTTCTGACAATGAAAATCCCAAAATAAGAGCGATCAGCAAATTAACCGGGATCACGAACTGGCAGAAGGATCTGAAGAAAGCACCTGAGGTTTATCTGGAAATCGGCAAAAACCTGGTTGTTTTTGCCGATACATTTGTATTTGTGATAGATCTGGAAAACGGCTCAATAATTAATGAAGCGGTCGAGCAGACGGGTTTTTCTGAAAAAAATATGACTTTAAAATTCCGTAGCGGTTTAATAAACGGATCGAACCTCACTAATCGGCAAATCGGTCAAAAAGATAGAACTCTTTTTTTTACAAATAACGGTATAAAACCGGAGAACACTACCGGGCTGACCCAAAACTCCGAAACTTTGGTTTTCGGGAGCAGCAACGGTGAAATTCACTCATATAACAAGTTCACAGGAAAAAAACTCTGGAGCGGAAAAGCCGGCGGGGCAATTACGAGTCTTACTTTTTTCCAAGAAAACAAAATTCTTGTCGGTTCTCTGGATAATTTTTTATATCTGTTTTCCGGCGGTGATGGAAATTTGATCTGGAAAAGAAGACTCCCGAACAGACTTACCGAAACACCTCTGATCAGAGACGGCATAGCTCTGGTAGCAAATACCGGGAGTTCGACAGCATTTATTATCGAATTGAAGAAAGGAAAGATCATCAATCGGATTTCCCTGCCGGAATCGGTTTATTTTACCGGAAATTCGCTTCCGGTAAACGACCGAATAATAATTCCGACTAATAGAGGCATTTTGCTGTATACCCGGGAATCTTGCTGAAAAAAAGCTGAAAAACAAAAAAAAGATGTGATTTTTTACAAAACATCTTCTTTTTCAAAAAAAAATATAACTGATGAGGTCAAAAAACATCCCTTCTTAGAAAAAGAGGGATGCCCGCGAGGTCAGGATGGTTGATGCGCTTGTGATCCAAGAAATATAAACAAAATCCAACCACCCCCAATCCCTCCTTTTCTAAGGAGGGATTGGGGGTGGTTGGATTTGCTCAAAGACCTAATCAGTTACAAAAAAATATAATTTTGTGGTATGTTTTTAATGTCCGCGGGAATGCTCCAGCATCATTGCATAAATCTCATCCTTTAGTAATAACTTCTTTTTTTTGAGTGTGGTTTCTTCCAACATTTCATCATCGTTCGGGTATGTTAAATCGGCTAGTTCAGATAGTCTTTTTTCGTAGTTTTGATGTTTTTGCACAAGTTCACGGAAAGTCTGGTTGTCCTTAAACAATTCATCGTGAACCGCTTCGCTTACTGAAATGTCCATATCTTTATTTTCCTCACTTATTAAAAATTAAAAATTAAAATTTTGCAGCTTTTTGTCTTTTGTTCGATTTTACAAAAAATTTCCCAAGCTGTAACACAGATGTTATATCACTCTGTCAGCTAAAATCAAGTTACTTAAATTTTCCTGTAGCTGATTATATTAATAAATAAATGAATAAATGAATAAATGATTCAATCACCTAACTAAGCAGGTGAGCAAAAGTATTCACAATGGTGAATGGTGAATAATGAATGGTTTTATTATGAGAATTCTGAAAGATTGCTTTACACCTCGCAATTAAAACGGGTTAAGAGTTTTCTGATATTATCCATTATCCATTATCCATTATCCATTATCCATTATTCATTATCCATTCTTTTCCTCATAATCAGAGCGTTTTCGGTCGGATTCGAATAGTAGTCTTTTCTTTCGGATTGTTCGGAAAAACCGTTTTTTTTATAAAACTCGATTGCCTTCAGATTTGTTTCTCTAACTTCCAGCCAGATTTCGGAGACATTTCTGGTCTTTATGGTTTTAATAAATATATCCAGAAGCATCTGTCCTAAACCCCTGTTTTGTAAATTTTTGGCTATGGCTATGTTTAAAATTTCTGTTTCGTAATCTTGTTTAGCAGATTGATTTGTTATTATCAGACGCGCGATAATAAATCCGGCTAGTTTTCCCTTGTATTTTATTGAAAGCGAGATCGAATCTTTGTTCTTGATTTCCGAACGGTATGATTCATCCGACCAATGGCTCAGATTATTTTCCTGCTCGATCAACAGCGCATCCGCCACATCTTCGGATGTCATTGCTAAAACCACGGTTTCTTTTAGTTCAGAAAACACTTCTCTATTTGAATTCTCTGATATATATTTGTTTGACGTTATCAGACGCATCTGAATCTTGCACTTTTCTGCCGAGAAATTTTGCCAGATTTTTCCCGGCATTAAAAACTCTCTGTTTACACGAATCTTTTATTTTAATATCCGAATAAATAAAATCGTATAATTTTTCATTGACAAACAAAGCGTGCGGCATCTGACCAAAAAACACTTTTTCGCCGAATGTCTCATAATCGAGAAGTTCCGTATCCGTTTTGCTCCGGATAATTTTATCTGACATCTTTTCAAAGGTTTGCAGATAAATATCCCGTCCGTTGGTCGAAACGGCGGAGATCAAACTTCCCTCGGTCGGTGCCGCAAGTGCCAGTGCTTCCAAAACGGAAACTCCTTTGATCCGGCAACCGAGAGCTTTTTTCAATCCCAGAGCGGTTGCCAGACCGATTCTGATTCCCGTGTAACTTCCCGCCGAATTGGATACGGCGATTAAACCGATTTCTTTTTTTTTTATATTGTTTTTTACCAATAAAGCCGATATTTCCCCTAACAATTCTTCGGCTCGCGAGACGTTTTTTGATCCGACCCGAAAATCTATCTCTGTGCCGCCGTCTAAAATCGAAATGCTTCCGCCCTCGATTGCCGTTTCTATCGAGAGTATTATTTTATTAATTTTCATTTATTTATTTCGGATTCAATTCTACGCCGATCAATTTAACTTTTCAATAAACGACGGATAACGGATAATGGATAACGGATAACGGATAACGGATAATGGATAATGTCAGAATTCTTACGTTATCCATTATCCATTATCCATTTTTCTTATTTTAATTCTTTTGAAAATATCTCGGATTTGGTAGAAAATTCTCGTGCGGGCATCAAAATCGCCTTCGCAATCAATTGTTGCCGTGATCGGATTCGGCGGGAGTCTTTTCCAAACTTGCCGGAGAAAAACTTTGTAATTTCTTTTTGCCGAACTGAGCGGAATCAAACGAATATCGCTGTTCCATTCTTTTTCGACTCTTTTCGTCAGCCACTTCGGTAAATCTTTTGCCTCTTCTTCAATCGGCGTTCCCGAAAGATCGAGTCCGAGATATTTATGCGCCAACCCGATCGTGCAGACAATCCACCGTCTGCGCCTTTCGCTGACGATATTCAGACACCTCTCCCAATCGAAATTTTCCGGACGATTCGTAATCAGCCAGTAAACATCCCGGAGCTTCTCCCGATACTCGCCGCCGTCCGTCAACCAATGGACACAGATCACCCGCAAATGATCTTCCGGTCGCAATACGCGAATATCCACATCAACGAGTTTGATTATTTGTGAGTTTTCAAACAGATCTTCCCAGGGGACAGTATCGAGATGCCGTAAGCCTCTGTGCAAATCAACAATTGATAAATTTAAACTTACTTTTATTTCTAAACTTTTTTTGTATTTTTCCGGTAATACCGCTAAATCTATATCACCGATTTCCCTTTCAAACGGATTTGAATAGTACTTCGCTATTGCCCAGCCCTTGATTAAGATCGGTGAATAGTCTGCAAAAGATTGATAACATTGTATTAATTTTTGCTCGTAAACTTTTCGATTAATAATATTTAATTTTTTTTTTATGTCTTCTATATTTTCATTCTGCATAAAAAAAAACGCTAAATATTAAACTTTTTATCAATATAACCGAATGTCCATTCGACTACTTCGGAGGCTTCATTTCTTTCACTTTGAAACATTTTCAAATCGTTTGTGAACTTCCTTAAAAAATCGAGAGTTTCTGCGGGATTAATTGCCAAAAATGACTGAATATAAAAATTCTGACATAGTTCCCAGATACTCTGAGCCTGGCTTATTTTGCGCGGATTCCATTTTCCTTCATTTGAATATTTGGTAAAAAGTATAATTTTGATCTCTACTTTTTCGATTCCGTTAGAGGAGTTTAATTGGTCAGCGGTTTTATAAACTCTGGAAGAATCCGGAAGCCTGATGGCAAGCGGGTTTTTGGACGGATATAAATAGTTTTTGTTATCGACAATCGCAAAATCATCGGAATAATATGTCGCTCCGCGGCTGATAAATTCTTTTGATAGAGTCGTTTTCCCGGAAAATGATCCGGCGGGCAAAATAATGCCGACCCCTTTGTAGGAAACAGCTCCGGCGTGAAAGTGATATTTATGCGGTGCAGAAACACTGGCAATGGCAAAATGTATTTTATCTCTAATTGCATCCAGAGTTTCGTCATTAAACTCTTTGATAGTTAGTATTAATTCATCCTTAAAATATAAAGTGCTTTTTTGAGGATGTTTAACGATAGAAAGCGTTAAACAATCGGTTTCTTCTTTATATTCTTCGATTTTTACAAATGGCGGAATAATTTTATCCGAATTCTCATAAAAAAAGGCACTATTGATTTTCAATCCTACCTTAACACCGTAGGAATTGAGACTTAATTTTATATCGCGACACATTTATAAAGTTTTGCGGAACGAATTAAGGTGAAACCAAATACTTTGTAAAAAAGTATTTGGCTTCACCTTAATAACAGAGGCTTTATAACTTTACCCATTTAGTTTTTGCTTAAAACTGAAGTTTGAGAAGATGTCATTTGTTTTTTAATAACCCTCAATTCAGGTTTTAGCTATTTCTTCTCAAGCAGGTAAGTTTATTTTCCCTTT